>CALRRX020000215.1:0-6012 GCA_943370675.1 Reyranella massiliensis 521
TTGCTATACCTTCTGTAGCCGTTTGCTCAATATCTGCGGTTTGCTCATTAGAAGAAACTTTTACACGGGTGAAATACATTCCTGCCGGCTTGGTTCGGTCAGGTCGAATCTGAAAACGCACCGTCTGCTGCTGGCCTGGGGCTAGAATAAAGGATCGTGGAAAGGTCCGAATCCGATCTCCCAATCCTGATTGCTGCTCTCTTAGACTATCCTGATAGACCATTACCAAATTACCTATGGAGTCATTGCCTGGATAGCCAAACAAGAAAGAAATATTGATTTCCTGAGCCTTTTCAGAGCCATTGGTCACATACAAGGTTCCGATGCCATTGGCGTCTGCAAATACAGTTGTAGGTGCAAGTGACACTTGGGCTCGAACTGTTAAGACAGTAACCGAAAAGAAGAACGCAAAAAGGAGTGTTTTCATAAATCAAATAAAACAAAAAACCAGCAGAAAACAGAGTTTTCTGCTGGTTCTAAAATTTTGATTTTAGTTGTAAGAAGCAGTCAATGTAATTGTGGCTTCGTATTCACCATTCTGTTGAGATGCACCTGGTCTAACAGTACCTCCAACAAGTACATTAATTCCATTCTTTCCATCAACCACGCTTTTCGGAAAGTTAGTTATTGTAGTAACCCCATTCATTTCCATTTTTACCGCGGTACTATTTGCGGCCGCACTTTGCCAAGCAACTGTTGTTACGGTACCATTATCTTCAAATCCTTTATTAAAATCGATTGGTAAAGTTGCACCCTGAACAGTTTTGTGAGCAAAAGGGGTAATTTCCAACTCCATAGATATACTAGATCCCTCAGCCGCAAATACATTGAATAAACCTGCACTTTCATTTGTCTTTCCAACTGTACCTGCACCAGATTGCTGTACATCACCGGCCATAGAAATATATTTTTTAAATCCTGGAGTTATTTGTCCAAAAGTTAAAGCCGTTGGCGCAGCTACTTCAATTGCCCCTAAAACGTTTGCAGTAGCAACCATAGTAGCGCTACCATCTGTTTGCGCATTTGCAGCTACACCAAATCCTAGAGAAAGAACTGCTACTGCTGCTACTTTAAATAAATTTTTCATGGTTTTAAATTAATTTTTAAGTTTTTAGATTATTATTTTTTTGTTGGTTTACTAGTCTGTTGACTGTGCTTTTTTGAGTATTTGTTACTTACCTTTTCTAAAAAACAGAAGCCAGTTTGAATTCCCGGGTTGAGCTGTTTTTTGTTTTTCAGAACCGATGCTCAAATATAGCAGGTTGTTATTTTCAAATCCAAATATTTGTATTTCGAATACATTAAAAATCCGTTCAAATCATTTGATTTGTATACGAAGTGCATTTTTTTGTAGTTTAAGTGCATTTATTTTTGTTGAGAAAAGTGAGTTTTTGAGGAAAGTAAAAAGTGATTTGATAAGAAAATCCAGCCTTTAAAAAGTGAATAGGTGACAGTAGGTAACCTATTCCAATCTGTTGTCTATTCTAGATAAGGGAGATTATAACTTTTCCAAAGTTTTGAACTTTGGAAAAGTTGGGATTGGGCGGATGAATTCGATGCATTTAGAATCCAAGACCCTGAAATGGTCGAATCGTGAATAGCCTATATTTCCCAGCGATGGAGTAGGAGCATGATTTGGAAATCTGTGTATCCTTTTTCTTACCAGTAAGCAAAAAAGAGAATGGTTTGAAGTCCTTTTTCGGGATCTGTGGACTATGGACTGTTGTCTGTGGACGATTATCCGAATTATAAAAGCTGAAAATTTCAACTACAGGTAGAATTGCGGATAATCATATTTGGAAAAATCAGTCTGATACCAGCGCGGTAGAAAAGGTAAAATCATTTATTCTAAAAAATTCGATTCCGTTCCATTGCGCTGGAAAATGTTTTCGGTTCCAAATCAACTTTACGAGTCCAGCGCTGGGCCTTTTCTTGCATTTTTTTCTACCAAGATTTTGCTCCTACGGAGCATTGCGCTAATCGAGACACGTAAGGCCTGCCGGCAAAGGCAGGGTCGAACCATGAATAGCCCAGGGTTTTAACCCTGGGAATCGGAAATAGGTAAAATTCCCAGCGCTAGTACAGGATTACGATTTGGAAAAATCAGCTCGATACCAGCGCCATGGAACAGGAAAATTGATTTTTTTCTAAAAAATTCAATTCCTTTCCATTGCGCTGGAAAATGATTTTGGTTCCAGATCGACTTCACGAGTCCACCGCTAGGCAGACCTTTGACATCTATTTCTACAAAGATCTCGCTCCTAACGGAGCAATTCGCAAATCGAGACCCTAAAAGGCATGCCTGCCGACTAATGCAGGGTCAAACCTTAAATAGACCAGGGTTGGTAGTTGAGCACTTGTGCTGAGCGTTGTCGAAGCTTGTCGAACTACAACCCTGGGATTTAGAAATAGCCAAAATTCCCAGCGCTGGTGTAGGATCATGGTTTGGAAAAATCAGCCTATTACCAGCGAAATTGAGGAAAAGACCCTGCAAGGGTCGAACCATGAATAGCCCAGGGTTTCAACCCTGGGGATCAGAAATAGCCCTTGATTTACAGCGCTGGTGTAGGATCATAATTTGGAAAAATCTGTCTGATACCAGCGCAGTGGAACAGAAAAAATGATTTTTACCACATAGGCACATAGCCACACATAGAAAAAGCTTTAGCTTTTATCCCCTTTGTGAACTTGAAAAAGGCTAGAACAAAAGCAATGGCGATAGATGCAAAAAAATATCAATACTGGAAAACCTTAATTTTTTCCTTTGTGGTAAGAAAAGCAGTCTGAAGACTGCATACAGGTAAGCACAAGTCAATAGACTTGAGCTAAATGGGGGCCAGATACCAGCGCAGTGGAACAGGGAAATTGATTTTTAGTACATAGGCAAATAGGAGTAGAAGATTAACCTACCTAACTGAAGCAATCTTTAGTATTTGTTAGTAAGATCGCTTCGAAGTAGAATCGCTATAAAAAAAATTAAGTTTTCGTTTTACTTCTCGCGATGACGTTTGCTTCTCGCGATGACGCTCTGCGTCCTCCGCGCCCCTACCTTCGGCAGGCAGGTCTGCGGTAAAAAACATCAATCAAAAATACTCGATCACTGCACGCATCGCAGGATCATTGGGAATCCCAATCCAGGAATACACCGACGTTCGTCTCGGTACAAAATTTCGAATCAACCTTCCTTCGTGGTTAAACTGCATCACCGCAGGAAAAGAAGTCACCGGGGCTGCATCTTGCAGAAAATCAGTTCCCGTATTCAAATAGTAACAGGTGGTCTTCATCCTGCTTCCGTCGGATTTTTGAAAGTCAATCAAAAACTGAGAATTTTCCAAGGCCTGCATTTTGATCCAAGATAGCGGAATAAAAGTACCATCTTCCGACATCACTGCATAGTTCACGACCGATTCTGCAATTCGATTGGCCCCATTGTCCGCTTCATTTGAAGAACCCGAACCGGTACTTCCTGCACTACTACCACCACTTCTTGCACTCAGCCCTACTCCGGCCGGCAGCTGAATATTGATTTTTATGGTTTGATCCTGTGCAAAAGCACCACAACTCAGCACCCCCGCAAAAAAGAAAACCAACACACCACGATTAATCCTGCCCACCTGCCACATACACATTTAGATTGACGGTGGCGGTATAATCACCAGCGGAAACAGTACCAATAGGACCAACTGCGCCATATACGTAAAGAAAGACCTTGGATTTGGGTCTGGAATATCCTCCATATTCAGGAGTAGGAGGCAATGGTGCTCCACCACCTCTTCGGCTTACAGGCATGGTAACGCTATTAAATCCCAAAGGCACATCTTCTGCAGATTGAGGATTGGGTATTTGGGTAGAACTTCCCTGTCCATTGTTGGTATAGGCCATTCGCAGTTCAAAAGGTATGGTACCTTTATTTAGATCCCCATCTTTTGCCAAAAACGTAGGGTAATCCAATTCCACGGTAATATCAAACTCTGTTGGCGCTTCGATCTGAAAAATGGCTACTTGAGGATCGTCTTTTTTAATCTCAATCTTGGGCATATTGGAGCGAATGACTTTCTCCTTATCGTTAAATCGAAGTGAACTGGAGGTTGCCCCAACCGGAGTAATGACAATATCGTCACTTCCCGTCCAGGTAGAGAAATTGATCCGCTGCGCAAAAGCCTCAGAACTGAGCAAAAGCGCAAGTGAACACAACAAACCTAAGAGCTTCAGCTTTCCCATCACATGTATTCAAATTCGAGTACAAACTCTGACACATACCTTCCCATCGTGGCCTGAGAAATATCCAATTCAGCTCCAAGCCAAAGAAACACCACACCCATGGAACCGATAGTCACATCAGCATTTCCCTGTGTCAGAAGGAAGCTGTTGGCCTGATTATCCTCAGGTGCCGCACTGAGTGAATACACCGCTTGTACCACACCGACTCCTTCATTCTGCTCTACCAAGGATTCACGGGGCGTATAATTGATTCGGATTTTAGCATTTGGACTACCCAAAATCTTAAACAGACCCGCATAGGTACTGGTGATTGGATTGACGGTGATTCGATTTTCCACAATAGGCGGGCTAACCAAATCCATATCCCGCACCGTGATCATCTGGAGATTCTCCATCACGATCGCAGTGGCTCGGATAGACACCTCTCTACTTTGGGCTCTTGCTGCCCCAGAAATCCACAACCCGAAAAGAAAGACTAGAATTACTTTTTTGCTCATCGGGTTACAACTTAATGGCTTTTTGAGTCAAGACCATGGTTTCAGTCTGCATTTGGATGAGATATACCCCTTTTGGTAAATGAACCGCAGTTGGCATCCATTCCAAGACATTGATTCCTGAAGGATAGGTTTTAGGAGCAAATCCTCCCACTTCCTGGCCTTTCATATCATAAATTTTGATCTGCACTTCTTCGGCAACAGGTAGGTAAAACTTCACCTGAGTTCTATCTTCAAACGGATTTGGGCTTGGTGTATACAGCTTGGCTGTTTCGGGACGGTATTCAGGATCTGAACCTCTGCCAGTATAGCCGATGACCAAAGTAAATGGTCGGGTCACCTTTCCTGCAGCAGTACGGTAGTTATCTCCTTCTCCGTCTTTGATCTCGTGGGAGAAGACCACTGCTTGCGGTGATTTCATGTCGCCCTCCTCGTCACGGATGCGCGCGTTGGTACTGATCGGTGCCTCAAAGCTAAAGGTATAGGATTGAGATTCACTCATGTCTATCGCCTTTTTGGAAATATGATCCATCAGCACGACTCGAGTACCTGCAGGCAAATCAGTTGGCATTTCCCAGTTTAAGGTATAACTTCCTGAGAAAGGCTTGCCGTTTTTGGCAGCTGCAAGATAAAGGGGAATGGTTTTCTCTCCCTCCGTTGGCAAGCTCAGGTGGTTGATTGCCAACGGGGTAAGCTCTTTTGGAGAACCCAAGGTGTACAAGTTCAACCAGTTATTATCCAAGGACTCCAACTGGAAGGCATCCCATGGATCCAAACCGTCCTGACCTTCTTGGGAGATTCTGACCACAGACTCTGCCTTGAGCCCCTCCCCCGCTACATGCAGTCGGATTTGGCTGGCCGGTGTCACCGGCTTTTCTTCCAATACCCTGCCGTAGAATGCGCTGAACTCATCCGCCTTCACCGCATTGGTCATGATCAAGCTTGGGTTTGCCCCATTGGTACGTACCCAGAAGCCTTGGTAAGGAGCAAGCATTCGCTGGGAAACAGAAGTTTCACTGTTGATCACTTCAAATCTACCCTGACCAGCATTAAAGTTTTGATTCCATACATAGATCGAGTTATCGATATTAGTTTTCGTCCATCCTTGGGCAAAGAAATCCACAAAGCTAGCGGTAGGGTTGGCAATGAGGTTGAAACCTTCATCGGCATCGCCTGCTTCTTCGTAGGTTCCGTTTGAGGTATTTCCTTTAAACTTCTCAGATCTCTCAGTGAAAGTCACACCAAAATCAAAACCCCCATTATTCAAATTGATTTCTGTCCCGATAGCTCCGAGGGT
>CALRRX020000216.1:0-6011 GCA_943370675.1 Reyranella massiliensis 521
GACATCGCCGAAAACGGAGTCTTCAACCGAGTTTGGGGAATCAATCAAAGTTTTGATTTTCCTACAGTTTACAGTGCCCAAAAGAATTTTCTCCGCTCGGGTCAGCAGCAGGAAGAGGCTAGATTGGAATTGGATCTTCGGTCTTTGAAGAAGGAGGTAAGTACGGCTTTTGTGACCGCAGTCTACTGGACAGATTTGGAGAAAAATTACCTTTTTCTGGATAGCCTCTACGGCTCATTTGCCAAAGCTGCCACTCGACGACTGGAGACAGGAGAGTCTAATCTCCTTGAAAAACTTACCGCAGACAGCAAATTGCGAGAAATAGCAATCCGTAAATCCGAGGCTCAGCGGGGCAAGTCCATCGCGTTGGAGCAGCTAGCAAGGCTGATTCAGGTGGAAGGTGAAATAGAAATTACTTCTTCAGAAATCAAACTTGATCCAAATGCAGACCTGGCTTCACACCCTGGATTTTCCTTTTACGAGGCTGCCAAAATGCAGGCATTTTACCAGACCAAAGTCAATCAAAATTCCCTGCTTCCTTCGATTAATCTGGATCTGTTTCGAGGTACCAACCTAGCCCCCGGTTCAAAAGTTTACCCGGGATTTGAAATTGGAGTCGGCATTCCGCTCTTTTTTGGAGCGCAATCAGCCAAGATCAAAGCCAATAAAATCGCACAGGAACAGATCGACTTTGAGTCTGAAAACTTCCGGTCCCGACTGGAAACTAGTTTTTCTACCATCCAAAAACGACTGGATCAAAACCGGCAAATCATCACTTATTACGAAACGGAGGGTAAATCGCTGGCAGATCAGCTGAGAGCTCAAGCCAGTCGATCTTTTCAGGAAGGTGAGATCGATTTTCTCCAATACGTCCAACTTGTGGAAAATTCCCGCACCATTACCCTGCAATACTTGCAGGCCCGTCTCGATTACCAACTCAATCAACTCGAACTCCTTTACCTCGCTAACTGATGAAGACTATTCAGGCATATAAAATCTTACTTTCAGGCGCCCTAGCACTCGTACTTGCGACGTCCTGTTCCAAAAATGAATCGACCGAAAACGGCATTGAAGTAGCAGAAGCCCCCGAGGATTCGAAAGAGATTGTCCTTACCGAAGATCAATTCCGCACCATGAAGATGGAGTGGGGACCTGTTCATACTGGAGAGTTTTCGGAAGAAATAACTGTTCAGGGCACGGTACAGATTCCTGTCGAAGGCATGCGAGAAATCTCAGCTTATTATGGGGGGTATGTTCAGGATATTAAACTGCTTGAAGGGCAACCGGTCAAAAAAGGGGAGGTGCTTTTTAACCTCGAAAACCCTGATTTTATTCGTTTGCAGCAAGATTACCTGGAGACTAAAAGTCAATTGGCTTATCTCAAGTCTGAATTTGAGCGTCAACGAACTTTGGCTTCTGAGCAGATTTCGGCACAGAAAAACTACCTCAAAGCAGAAGCCGACTACCAGACGGCTTTGGCCAAGTCTGAGAGTTTGAAGAAGCAACTTTCCTTGATTCAGATCAATGCTGAGCAGCTTACCCCGCAAACTATCAAAACCAAAGTTGCGGTCACTTCTCCGATCAGCGGATTTGTGGAGGATGTTTTTGTAGTGCCGGGTCAGTTCCTTCCAGCGGCTGGCAAGGCGGTTACCTTGCTGAGCAGGGAGCATATCCATGTGGAATTGGTTCTATTTGAAAAAGATGCCAACCGAGTTCACCCGGGTCAAAAAGTAGAGTTTACCAGTCCGGATAAGCCGGGTGAATTTATGGAAGCCAAGATCTATGTCGTGGGACAATCGATCAATGAGCAGCGTCAGATTAATGTTCACGCCCATATGGTGGATGAAAAACAGGAATCCAAAATGACTCCGGGGATGTTTTTGCAAGCTAGAATCCAGCTCGATCCACAAGTGTCATTGGCAGTGCCTGAGGAGTCGGTACTTGAGGTAGATCAGGATCGGTATATTTTGATCCAAAAGGCCAAAACCGAGAATGGGTATGTCTTGGAAAAAGTGAAAGTCATTCCGGGAGCCAAGGGCAAACATTACCTAGCCATCGAACCTGAAAAAGCACTTGATTCCACTACGGTGGTGTTGGTAAAGGGAGGGTTTAATTTGTTGTAAATAATTTTCTCACAGATGACGCAGATGAGCACAGATCTTTATGGATGAAAATTTGTGTTTCTTTGAAATATCTGTGAGAGTTTTTTAATAATTATTTCTCACAGATGACACAAGATGGGAACAGATCTCAATAGATGAAAATCTATGATATCGGAAATTTATGTGAGGAACTTTGAATAATTCTTTCAAACAGGTTTTATCGATCTGGATAAGGATTTGGTAATATCTATCCTTTTTTTCCGAATTTAATAAGGTGTATTTTAGATTTTTCAATTGATTATCCTGATTATACTCTCCTTTTCCACCAATTTAAGGGAATTGAAGTTAATCAATAGCCCAAGTTTTTTTTCGGCTAGTCTGAGATAGGTTAACAATTGTTTCTTGTGTAAATCATGGACTAATTCGACTGATTTTACTTCAATTATTACTGATTCCTCCACTAATAAATCCAAGCGGAACCCAAGTTCAAGTTTGGTCTCTTTATAAAAAACTGGTAGCGGAACCTGAGTCCTTACTCGTAATCCCATGTGGGATAATTCATAGGCTAGTGCTGATTCATACACGCTTTCTAACAGGCCTGGGCCGAGTTCATTGTGAATACTAAATGCAGCTCCTCTTATTTTAAAAGTAATTTCATTTAAGTCCATGTTATTTGATCAAAAAGATTAACACTGATAAATTCAAATTTAAGTATTCATTTTACTTCTTTTATTTACTGTTTATTTCTTTTTGAATTTTTCAATCTGTGTAAATCCGTGATATCTGTGAGAGAATAATTCTGGCAATAAGTGATTTTGACTGAAAGTTTTATAAAGACCTGCTTATAGCAGGCATGTGGGCATGTTAGTAAATTAGATTCTGATTTTTAAAGAGTTGTATCTTTGGACTCAGACGGTGATTCCCCAAATCAAAAAGTAAGTCAGGATTACTTGGAAGGCATTGGTTGAGTCGAGGGCTTTTCTCTATTTTTAGCCTTCTATGACCCACCAACCTTCCCATCTCAATCGTCAACTTGGGCTTTTAGGACTCGCAGCCACGGGGATTTGCTCGATGATCGGGGCTTCCATCTATGTGGTGCCCTTTATGATCCAGCGCAATGTGCCCGGCATCGGTCCCTATGTTCTTCCGGCGTTTCTATTTGCAGCCATTCCAGCCATTTTTGCTGCTTTGGCCTATTCGATTTTGGCATCAGCGATGCCCAGGGCAGGAGGGTCATATTTGTATGCGAGTCGAGCGATTCATCCCTATTGGGGTTTTGTGGCAAGTTTTTCCCAATGGTTTGGGCTCTCCATCGTGATCGGGGTGATTTCCTACGTGGTGGTTCCCTTCTTTCGGGATGTGGCGGTGGCTTTGGAGTGGATTGCTTTGGCGGATTGGTTAAGCCAATCTTTAGTGCGAGTAGTCTTATCACTTGGTCTCCTTTGGCTCTTTGCAGGGATCAATATGCTGGGGGTGAAATCCTACGAGCGCACCCTGATTCCACTGATGGTCTTGATGTTTGCACTTGGAGCAGTGGTGATCTTCGCAGGGCTGAGCTTTACTACCGACGACTTTCTGAATGCCTTGATGGAAAAAGAAGGACGTCAGCTCGAGCTTTTTTCGGCAGAGTTTAACTGGACAACCTTTCTTTCCGCAGCGGCTATTCTATTTTCCAGCTTCATCGGTTTTGACTCCATTGCCCAGGCAGGAGGAGAAGCCAAAAATCCTACTAAAAACCTTCCCAGAGCGATCGGTTTGGCGATTTTGACAGTTGGTCTGTTTTACTTCACCTTCACTTTTGCCGTTTATCATGCGGTGCCGTGGCAGTTTGTTGCCCTCGAATCGCAGGTAAAAGACATCACTGCTGCAGGTCTTCTTTCCTATTTACTGCCGACGGGACTTGGAGTGGTGATTCTTCTGGGCGCTGCGATTGCCCTGCTCAATGACCTTCCGGCGATGATTTTGTCTGTTTCCAGATTGGTCTTTTCCTGGGCTGAGGATGGGATTTTCCCTAAAAAATTGGCTGCGATTCATCCCAAGCATCATTCTCCCTACCTGGCGATTTTGCTGAGTGCGTCGGTTTCGACAGTCGGGATTTTGGGTAGCCATTTTGCCGGCGACTTCTTTTTGGGAATCGACATCATGGTGACTTCCATGTTGGTCAATTTCCTGCTGATGTGCCTTTCGGTGGCTTTCCTACCCAAACGAAATCCGGCTTTGGCTAGTGAAATCAAACTCTTCAAACATCCCATCGGGCAGCGATTGATCGCTCTGATGGGTACTCTTTTTCTTTCCAGTTTCCTTCTCATTCACGTGAGCAAAGACCTTTCTGCTGAGGTTTCAGCTTGGTATTTTCACTCCACTTGGGTGTGGCTGATCGTGATGGGTATGGCTAGCCTTCTCTTTTATTTCCGTTGGAAAAAGCTCCAAAAATCCGATCCTAACCTGAAAAACCGATTCTCGACATTACCACAAGACTGATATGACCCTTTCCAAATACATTGAATTAGCTCCCGGATTGACCATTTGTAGGGCGCTGACCGGCCTCTGGCAAATTGCCGACCTCGAGCGTGACGGCCAAAAAGTAAACCCTCATGAAGCGGCCCAATCTATGAAATCCTACGTGGATGCTGGATTTACCACTTTTGACATGGCGGATCACTACGGATCGGCAGAAGAAATCACCGGGGTATTCCGAAAAACTTACGGCAACGATTCTGCTCAATTTTTCACCAAATGGGTACCTTCTCCTGATCGCATTACCAAAGATCAAGTGAGAAAAGCAGTCGAAATTGCCCTGACTCGCATGCAAACCGATCGGATCGACCTGATGCAGTTTCACGCCTGGCAATATGCCCATCCAAGTTGGGTGGATTGCCTGTTTTGGCTTCAGGAACTGAAGGAAGAAGGTCTGATCAAGCACTTAGGTTTGACCAATTTTGATACAGCACACCTCAGCATCGTGGTCAATTCGGGGATAGAAGTGGTGTCAAATCAAGTTTGCTATTCTTTGCTAGACCAGCGAGCAGCGGGAGAGATGACCGAACTGTGTCTCAAGCATGGGGTGAAATTACTGGCCTTTGGTACGGTTGCAGGTGGATTTCTTTCTGAAAAATGGCTGGGAAAACCCGAGCCGATCCTGAATGAATCTCTGACTTGGTCACAGATGAAGTATAAGCGATTTATTGACACGGCGGGAGGCTGGGAGCAATTCCAAGAGTTACTTCAGACGCTTGATAGCCTTGCAAAAAAGCATCAGGTAGGGATTGCCAATATCGCCAGCCACTACATCATGACCCGCCCGGCTGTGGCTGGAGTCATTATCGGAGCACGATTGGGAAGAAGCGAGCACATCGCAGACAACGACCGGCTTTTCTCTTTCCAATTGGATGAAGCGGATGAAACCCAGCTCAGACAGGTTCTTCACACACTTTCCAGAATCCCCGGTGATTGTGGCGACGAATACCGCAAACCACCTTTCCTGACTGCCTCGGGAGATTTGAGTCATCACGTTGCTTCTTTTCCTGCTCCCTATCCGACCGTGGAGGGCACCGATGGACGGATAAAAGCTTTGAGTGGCACCATTTGGGAAGATATTGCAGGCTTTAGTCGAGCGGTGAAAAAAGGAAACCGAATCTTGGTTTCAGGTACGACTGCTACGCATGGGGCTAGAGCCATGGGAGGAACAGATCCCGGTGCGCAGGCTCAGTTTATCCTCGACAAAATCGAAGGGGCAATTCAATCCCTAGGCGGTACGTTGGAGGAAGTGGTCCGAACGCGAATTTTTATCCGAAACGCCGATCAGTGGGAACCCATTTCCAGAGCGCATGGTCAGCGGTTTGCTGGAATTCAGCCTGCCAACACCATGGTCAGGGCGGATTTAATCGGGGAGGAATATTTGGTCGAAAT
>CALRRX020000217.1:0-6002 GCA_943370675.1 Reyranella massiliensis 521
TCTTTCAGTTTTTTGATCTCCTGATTGTAAGTGCTTGAATTTTTAGCATTTGGAGTTTGGGAAAAACCAAAACTAGCGATGAATAGGATCGAAATGGAAAGGAAGAGTGATCTCATTGGGGAAGGTGGAAAGGAAAGAAATGCAGCTCGATTTGACTCAAATTGAGCTGCATTTTTCACTCGAAATTAAAGGAATAAGGTCCTTGGGCAATTTTTTCTGTGGAAAGAATAGACCTTCCAAGGATTCTTTTTGCTCGTTTGCCTATCCATTAAAAATCAACTTAAACGTCGTGCCTTCTCCAAGTGTGGACCGAACCTGAATATTTCCCTTGTGGCGACGCATGATTTGTTTGGATAGGGAAAGTCCGATGCCCGAACCTTTCTTTTTGGTGGTGAAAAAAGGAATGAAAATCTTGCTGAGGGCTTCTTCCTCGATTCCTTTTCCTGTGTCAGCAACTTCAATGATGATCTTTCCTGCCTCATCGATGAATGCGCTTAGGGTGATGATTTTTTCCTCGGAATCTTCTAAAGCTTGAATGGCATTTTGCAGCAGGTTGATCAAAACTTGCTCAATCTGGTGCTGATCTCCAAAGAGGATCAATTCATCCGGATTAAGCTCTTTTCGGAGCGTGATTCCCTGGGCCTCGAGTTGATTTTGAAGTAAAATCTCAAGCTGATCAAACAGTCGTGAAATTCCGATGCTTCCAAATTTGGGAGTGGGAATATGGGCCAAGCTTCGGAAGTCCGACACAAAACTGATCAATCCCTGGCTCCGCTTTTCGATGGTGCTGATTCCCATCATGCAATCTTCCATGTCGGCGGGACTCAGCGATTCATTGTTTTCGATCTTTTCTTCCAATTCGCCTTGGAGTGTTCCGGCAAGGGAGGAGATTGGAGCGATGGAATTCATGATCTCGTGGGTCAATATTTTCACGAGGTTTTGCCAAGCTTCCATTTCCTTTTCCTCAAGTTCGGATTGGATGTTTTGCAAGGACACCAGCTTGAATCGCTCGCCTCTCATCAGTAATTCGATCACATAGACCGAAAGCTGCATGATCCCGTCGGGATGTGCGATTTTGATGAGTTCGCTGCCCCCGGTGCGGAGGTTTTGGATGGCGAGGTGGAGCTCTTTGTTGACCTTCTCGATCTCGGAGATGTTTTTGAGTTCATCTACATTGAGAATGCGCTTTGCTGCCACGTTGAGGATCTGGATTTCTCCATTTTCTCCAAACGTAATCAGACCAATACTCAGGTGCTTGAATACCGATCGGAAGTACTGATAGTTGGCTTCCTTTTCGGCTTGATCTTCCTTTAGCTTCGCCAAAATGGCATTGAACTCAATATGCAAATCATCTGTCTCTGTTCCGTCAAACTTCACCGGATAGAGTTGGGTGTACTTGTCCTGCTTGATGTTGTCTAGGAAAAGACGCACTTTTTTGAAGGAACTTTCAGAATACCGCAACATAAAAATGATCTGAAAGGCCACTAAAATGAGGAAAAGGGAAATCATAAAGACTCCCCAATCTCCGGCAATTCCAAAGGCTAGAAAAAACAAGGATGTTGCCATCAGAGCGATTCTGCCCAGCAAACCGACTTTATAGTCCATATTTTTCCAATCTTCTGTAGAGAGAAGCTCGGGTGAGACCGAGTTCTTTGGCTGCTTTTGAAATGTTGCCTCCGTTTTTGTCAATGGCTCGCTGAATAGTGCTTCGCTCCATATCGTCGAGATTTAAGGTGGCGGTAGATTGCACCTTTTCAGAGGAAGGCTTGGCAGAAAGGAAAAAGAAATCTCTCGAATCCAATTCATTGCCTTCAGCCATAATAATCGCACGTTCGATGGCGTGCTGTAGCTCGCGGATGTTGCCTGGCCAGGAATAGCGCTGTAAGAGTTCCATGGCAGCCGGTTTGAAGCCGATGAAATTTTTACGGTATTTCTGAGAATACTGCTTCAGGAAATGATTGGCAAGCTGGGGAATGTCGTCCTGACGCTCTCTCAAAGGCGGAAGGAAAATCTCTACCGTGTTGATTCTATAAAGTAAATCCTGACGGAAGGTGTGATCCTGTACCATCTCATGCACGTGCATATTGGTAGCGCAGATCAGCCGTATATCTACGGGGATGGCTTTGTTTGTTCCTATTCGGGTAACCTCTCTTTTTTGCAAAACAGTCAATAGCTTGGACTGGAGAGGCATGGACAAGTTTCCGATTTCATCCAGGAAAAGTGTGCCTTGGTCTGCCACTTCAAAACGTCCCGCACGGTCGTCTTTGGCATCGGTAAAGGCTCCTCGCTTATGACCGAAGAGTTCGGATTCGAAAAGCGTCTCGGTAATTGCACCCATATCCACACCAACGAAGATTTCATCTTTTCGATGGGATCGGTCATGAATAGCACGTGCGATCAGTTCCTTACCCGTTCCGTTTTCTCCCAAAATCAACACGTTGGCGTCGGTCTGTGCTACTTTGTCGATGATGGAAAAGATGTTTTTCATCGAAGCCGAGCTGCCGATGATGTCAGTGTAAGGCTTCTTCAGATCTGTTTGCAGTGCTTTTTGCTTTTTCTGAAGCTGGTCCACTTCATTATAGCTTTCCTTCAGTTTCAGTGCTGAGTGAAGCGTTGCAATCAGTTTTTCATTTTGCCAAGGCTTCAGGATAAAGTCGGTCGCTCCTTCTTTAAGCGCCTGTACGGCCATCTCTACGTCGCCAAATGCAGTGATCAGGATGACCACGGCTTTCGGATCGATCTCTTTGATTTGACTCAACCAATAAAAACCTTCCTTACCCGAGGTGGTGTCTTCGCGGAAGTTCATGTCCAAAAGGATCACATCAAAGCTGTTGTTGTTGATCAAAAAAGGAATCCTCCGAGGATCTTTTTCTATCATGACTTCCTTGGCGTGCTTTTTCAAAAGCATTTTCGCAGCAAAGAGCAAGTCTTCGTTGTCATCGATAATCAGGATTTTTCCGAGGTTTTGCGCTTCCATAGTTGATTGTTTGGAGGTACTAGGGGGAAAATGGTGCCAAGTGGATTTAAAGGCAATTTGGGTAGATTTTTCGGATAAAGTGTTCGAATTTGTACGTTTTTACACTGTTTTCGGACAGCCTGTCTGGTTGGGTGTCCAGTTTTTAATCCCTACCTTTGGCATTCACAAAAAGACAAGCACATGCAAGCTAAGAAAGGGGATGCCGTAGCAGTCCACTACACCGGAAGATTGGATGATGGGAGCATTTTTGACTCCTCGGTATCCAGGTCGCCATTGAGTTTTACATTGGGAGACGGAAATATGATCAAAGGTTTTGATGCTGCCGTTTACGGCATGGTGATCGGAGACAAAAAAACCGTGACTATCCCAGCTGCAGAGGCTTACGGAGAGCGTCGTCAAGAAATGATGATTGATGTGCCTTTGTCCCAAGTTCCTCCGCACATCCAAGCCGAAATCGGCCTACAACTTACACTACAGGGCGAAGGAGGTCATCCGATGCCAGTGACTGTGGTATTTGTAGATGAAGAAAAAATCACACTAGATGCCAATCACGAATTGGCAGGTAGAGACCTGATTTTCGATATCGAACTGGTTTCAATCAATTGATCCTGAAGCTATAAATAAGGAACCGGCTGGGAAGACTCAGTCGGTTTTTTTTTGGTTTTTTGCCACTAAGGCGCTAAGCACAAATAAAAAATTTCATTTGGACTAATTAGAAAAGCTATGTCAACTATGTGTCTACTGTGGTTTTGAGAAAAGGGTTTTTGCCACTAAGGCGCTAAGGCGCAAAGAAAAAGTTTCATTTGGACTAACTAGAAAACCTATGTCAGTTATGTGTCTTCTGTGGTTTTGAGAAAAGGGTTTTTGCCACGAAGCCGCTAAGGCGCAAAGAAAAAATTTCATTTGGACTAAATAGAAAAGCTATGTCAACTATGTGTCTACTGTGGTTTTAAGAAAAGGGTTTTTGCCACGAAGCCGCTAAGGCGCAAAGAAAAACTTTCATTTGGACTAACTAGAAAACCTATGTCAGTTATGTGTCTACTGTGGTTTTGATAAAAGGGTTTTTGCCACTAAGGCGCTAAGGCACAAAGAAAAAATTTCATTTGGACTAAATAGAAAAGCTATGTCAACTATGTGTCTACTGTGTTTTTAAAAAAAAGGAATTTGCTACAAAGGCACCAAGGAACGGATGATTGATCCCAAAATGGGATTTGAAGCTGTTTTTTTCTGTGGTTTAAAACCCATCATTTCAAATTTTTCAGTTCTTGAGGAAAGTCAAAAACCTGAAGTTCTGTGTCGGTTTGGAATACAATGATTTCCTGTCCGATTTGGATGGAGGTAGCATTTTCAATAGGCACTTTTCCATGTTCCGTCACCTCAAATGAGCGTAGGGAAATACTCTTAAGAAAAGTATCTTCAATCCAAAAAATCCGGTCTTTGTAAAAGCAGAGCCGCTGATTAACCCGAATTGGCAATTTTTGGATAAAGTTTGCCTGATTGTCAAAGATAAAAATACCTGAGTCTGGGATATTTAGGTAAAGCCGATTTTTGAATTCACGAATTTCTCTGACTGTCAGATTTTGAGGGTCTAGAACCAAATTCAACGGTTGTGATTGGATGATTTGCTTTTGGAGGTAGTTGAAACTTTTTAGAGAAAGGTCAGATTCGTCCCAAACCCATATCACATTGTTGTTGCCAAGCGTGGCAGCTTTGGGAAGGGTAATTTCATTGGATAAGAAATTTCCTTCGGATAGCGGATTGAGAAATCTATCCAGGATTCTGTATTCCTGTAAGTCTTCTGAAAAGCTAAAAATAGAAACTGTCCAAGATGCCTCCAACTGTTGCAGACGGCTTTGTCTTGGAGGAGAGAAAAGATTGAGTTGATTACCGTTTTGATCTAAAAGCAGGATATCTCCATTTTTTTTGCTGACAAAGATTTGATCTCGTGTGTCAATTGAAATCAAATCGCTCTGGCTTATCGAAAGGGTTGCAATTGGATTTTGTTCTTCAAATAGTCCTTGGCCCTGTGCAAAAAAAGGCATGTAAACCAACAGAATCCAAAGGAGCTTTCTCATTTTTCAAAAGTCAACAGTTTTGCTCCTGCTTCACTGTACTCTAAGTAAGTATTTTGGGTTACCCATTCCCCAAGATTGAAGTAGGTCGCATTTTTTCCAACTTCCAGTTCCAGAGGCAAGTGCCGGTGACCGAAGATGTAGTAATCATGATGAACCCGCATTTCAAGCTCTTTGCAGTATTGCCACAGCCATTCATCGTCGCCCAAGAAGTGATTCTCGTTTTTAGAGATATTGGTAATTCGGCTGTGCCCAGACCAAGCTTTTGCCAGACGGATGCCCAAGTCAGGGTGTAGCCATCTGAACAGCCATTGCGCAAATGGATTGGTAAACACTTTTTTCAGGACTTTGTAGGTTTGATCACCCGGCCCCAGTCCATCCCCATGACCAACAAGGATTTTTTTACCTGACACAGTTATTTCTATTGGGTGGGTGTAGACAGGGATTCCTAATTCTACCGTGAAATAATCCCTCATCCACAAATCATGATTTCCAGTGAAAAACAAGACAGGGATCCCTTTGTCTCGGAGTTGGGAGATTTTGGAAATGAAGGGGATGAATCCTTTTGGAACTACCTCCCCGTACTCAAACCAAAAATCAAAAATATCTCCAACCAAAAATATAGCCGCAGCCTCTTCAGAAATTTGATCCAGCCAGCTGATGATTCGCTTTTCTCTGGTTTTACTTTCCTGATGGCTAGGCGCCCCCAAATGAAAATCAGATGCGAAAAATAGTTTTCTGCCGTGAAGTGGAAAGTCCAAAATGGGGGATTGCATAGACTAAAGATAGGGTCGGTGCGCAAAAATAAAAAAGCCCCAAGTGGTTTGGGGCTCTTTGAATTAATTTTCTGCTTTTTCGTCAGTTACCGGAGGCGCATTTTCCGGAGATTTTTCCTCTGCAGTTGCAGCTGGTGCTTCTGTTTCTGATTTTACCTCAGTTTCAACTGCCGCCTC
>CALRRX020000218.1:0-5999 GCA_943370675.1 Reyranella massiliensis 521
AGAGCATTTCGCGTGACTTGGAAAAGGTCTTGCTTCCGCTTCCTTCGACCATATAGGCAAAAATCGTCCAAGGCGCGCCTGCAAAGCCGATCAAAGGCACTCTTCCGTGTAGGTTTTTCTTGGTGATCTGAATCGCATCAATCACGTATTTGAGGTCATTATCCCCGTCAGCTACTCGAAGTTTTTTGAGATCAGCTTCTGATCTGACAGTAGAAGGAAACCATGGTCCCCGCTTTTCCACCATTTCATAAGGCAAGCCCATGGCTTCTGGAATGACCAAAATGTCTGAGAAAATAATCGCTGCATCTACTCCGAGAAGATCAACAGGTTGAATAGTGACTTCGGCGGCCAATTCTGGAGTTTGGGCCAATTCTATAAATCCGCTGACTGATTCACGGACGGCACGGTATTCGGGAAGGATTCTGCCGGCTTGGCGCATGAGCCATACAGGCGTACGTTCGGTCTTTTCACCTCTGGCTGCACGCAGCAGCAGATCGTTTTGGAGTTGCATGGTGCAAAGATAGGCTCGGAATTTTATTTGGAAACGATAAAGTCACACATAAAAAAACAGAGCCACCTTTTCGATGACTCTGCTTGAGTGAGTTTCGTTAAACGATTTAATCTCTAGGCTTGATTTTAGAATTTAGAAAGTCCTTTTCTTCAATGCCAAGCATTTTGGTTACCGCTTCATAATCAGTCCAGTCAATACGTGCTCCTGCAAAATCCCCCGGTACCACGACAATTCTAAATCGCTGACCTCTGGTCCAGTCGGCACTTAGGGTTTTATAATCAATCGGTCCATCTAAAAACAATCTAAAATCATCTCTGGTGAAATCGTAATTATACATCAATACACCCTCATTGAAGAATACGGTCTGTGGCAATGCTCTCCAAATTGGTGTAGTACCATTGGTTTCCCATCTGATGAATGCTAGGACGACGTCACTTTCTACGATTCGTGGATTGAAGTCGAATACCCGTTCGAATTTATTGGCTTCAGTAAAGTCTACGTTCACTTCAAATACTTCACTGACCACATTCACGCCAGGTTGACCTTGAGGGCCTTGTGGACCTTCGGGGCCGATTGGTCCCATTGGGCCTTCGCAGGATTGAAATGCCACTAGGGCTATGAGTCCTAAAATTGCGGTTATCTTTTTCATAGTTGAGTTGGTTTATGTAAGCTTTCCACGGCATGGATCGTGCCAAGGTTAGGAGAAAAATAAACCTATTTTATGGGAGCGATAACTTGCACCTCTGTGTCGCTGATAATCTTATCGATAAAAATCCCACTTAACTCCAACTGATTTTCTTTTGCAAATTCTTCCAGTTTGGCTTTGACTTTATTGGGCCCAGGCATGACCCACTTATTAGCATTCACTTTTGCCAACAAGTATTGTTTTTCCTGAAAGGATTTAGACTCCAAATCACCAGTAGCAAAAGGCAGGTTAAGTCCCACAAAGACTTCCATGGTGTCCAGTTTTCCTGCAGGCTCGATATAATAGATGGTGTGAATTTTAGCACCTGGATTTAGCGACTGCTGAGTTTCTATGGATCTGAAAGTTTCTTCCAGCTTTTTGTCCTGAGGGATTCCTCTAAAAGTCTTTCCCGCCAAAGTTTCGGGACTTTGGTCGATCAAGGTGACTTCAATGGAATTATTTCCACCCAACTGTACAAAAAAGTAATACCCGATGCTAATCGCTAAAACGGCTATCACACTAAATGCAAGAAGCTTTTTCATTTTAGAATAAATATCGAACGCCTATTCCACCCTGACCTTTGAAATTCACTCTATCGATGAGTTCCAGAAATAGACCCACCTCCGCAAAAACGCTTATAGGCAACTCATCAAAGTAATATTCTGCGCCAGCAAATCCTTCAGGGCCAATGTCCAAATTGGTCCGATCTTCTGAAAGTACCGCGGTAAGCATTCCTGGTTGATACGCATAGCTCACTTGAGTTGTCCTCAACTGAACACCTGCTCCGGCATATCCCAATAAATATCCTTGCGTGATCTCAAACATATCGGTAATGTCCTCATGGAGTGCCATTCGGAAATTAAGCGCGACGCCTCGACTAGCGGAGTGACTTAGGTAAAATGCATCAGAAGAAGGTGGATTGTTTTCAAAAGATCGCTGGTAGTAATCCTTTCCATTTACACTTCCTCCCCCAACCATCACTTCGAAGGATAGGTAATCATCCAGAAAGTCTTTGTACGTGATTGAAAAAGGCTCTCCCAATCGAATTCCGGCACCTCTTTCTTGTGAAATTCCGATCAAGGGAATCAATAAGAAGACTAACAGAAATTTGAGTTTCATAAGCGTTGGTTTAGTAATAGAAATTAAATGGCCATCATTTTCAGCTGCATCTGATGCAGCTGGGTGTAGTAACCGCCTTTTTCCAAAAGCGTCTCATGCGTGCCTGTTTCTACGATTTCTCCTTTATGAAGGACTAAAATCTGATCTGCTTTTTGAATGGTAGAAAGTCTATGAGCGATCACGATGGAAGTTCTTCCTTTCATCATCTTCTCGATAGACTCCTGGATCAATTCTTCTGTTTCGGTATCTACCGAGGAAGTTGCTTCATCCAAAATCAAGATTTCCGGATTATACACCATCGCTCTCACAAAGGAAATCAGCTGCCGCTGACCCACAGACAGTGTCGCCCCGCGCTCCATGACATTGTAGTCTAATCCTCCCGGGAGCTTTTCAATGAATTTCTTTGCTCCAACGAGCTCAGCGGCCTCCATCACCTGCTCTTTGGAGATCGAAGGATTGCCTAGGGTGATGTTGTGATAAATACTGTTGGAGAAAAGAAACACATCCTGAAGAACCACACCGATGTGCTTTCTCAAAGCCCCAAGTTCGAAGTCGCGGATATCCGTTCCATCCACATAAATGTGGCCTTTGTTGATTTCGTAAAATCTCGAGATCAAGTTGATAATAGAAGATTTACCGGCACCAGTCGCCCCGACCAAAGCGATGGTCTGCCCTTTTTTGACTCCAAAGCTGATGTCTTTGAGCACATATTCCTCGTCATTGTAGGCAAACCAGACATTTTCCAGCTTGATGTTTCCCTGGATTTTTTCAGGTTTGAAACTGCCTTCATTGGCAATGTGCTCAGAGGAAGCGAGCAGTTTGAAAATTCTTGAAGAGCTCACTACGCCCATTTGAAGCGTGTTGAATCGGTCTGCGATCATCCGGATAGGCCGGAAAAAGAGCTGCAAGTACATGATGAAGGAAATCAAAATCCCAATCTGTAGCTCCATTCCCAATACGCCCACTGCACCATACCACACAACTAATCCTATCCCGATGGCTTGGATAATTTCAGCTACAGGAAAGTAAACCGAATAATAAAGAACGGAGCGAATGTGTGCGGCACTGTGTTCTTTGTTGATTTCCTTGAATTTTTCATATTCCCGCTGCTCCCGGTTGAAAATCTGTACGATGTTCATCCCGGTGATGTGCTCTTGCAAAAAGGAATTCAGATTGGAAACTGCGTTTCGGACGTCATTAAAGGTAACTTTGATTTTTTCTTTGAACACATACGTCGAAATGATCATCAGCGGAAGCGTGCTCAGACTGACCAAAGTCAACTTCCAGTCAATGTAAAACATTACTCCCAAGATCGTGACGATCTGTAGCAAATCTCCGATAATCGCTGCCAAGCCTTCGCTGAATACATCGGCTAAGGTCTCGATGTCGGAGACATTTCGAGTGACCAATCTTCCGATGGGAGTATTATCAAAAAACTTCAGCCTCAGCTTGAGGAGGTGCTTGTAAAGTCGCGTTCGGATGTCCTTGATGATCACCTGACCGATCCATCCCGAGTAATAGGTATGTGCCCATTGAGCGATAGACTGCACGATCATAAGACCTACGAGCAAGTAAATGATGCGCAATAAACCATCTACGTCGCCAACTGCTACATATTCATCGATGGCAATTTGGATGTAATAGGGGCGAGTGGGTGCCAAAATCGCCAAGGCTATCGTCAGGAAGACTAAAAAGTAGAATTGGGCTTGATAAGGCTTCACGAAGGTGTAAAGCTGTCTCAAGACTTTCATGTCTATGATTTCCCCGGAGGACTCTTTTTCTTTTTCTAAGCTCAAAGCCTGATTAGTCTAGGTAAATGTCTGTTGGATATACGATTTGGCTCAAAAACAAGCCTTTCGCAGAGGCTGCTTTTCCGGCTTGAGTTCGGTCTTTGGAAAGGATAATTTGATCTAAATCTTCTACTTGCTTATGGCCAAAACCAATCTCAAGCAAAGTACCTACAATTGCCCGTACCATCCCACGCAAAAATCGATTTGCGGTAATATGAAATAACAATTGGTCATCTTTTTGTTCCCATCGAGCCTCATAAATCTTGCAGCGGAAATGGTTAACCTCCGTGTGGACTTTGCTGAAGCATTCAAAATCCTCGTGTTGAAGAAGGATTTGAGCCGCCTCGTTCATTTTGTCCACATCGGGTTGGTGAAAAAGTTGCCAAGCCAAGCCTTCCAGAAATGGGTTTTTAGAGAATGTGATCCTGTAAAAGTAAGAGCGCTTCACTGCATCAAATCGGGCATGAGCGTCTGGTTTTACTTTTCTAATCGAATGGATGGCTATTTCTTTTGGAAGGATGGCATTGATGGCTTTCAGAAAGTTTTCACTGGGGATCTGATTTTTCAGATCAAAATGGCAGACCTGCATACTGGCATGTACACCCGTGTCGGTCCTCCCGCTGCCCATGATGAAAATCGGCTCCCGGAAATAGGTGCTTAGTGCTTTTTCGAGGCATTCCTGTACCGTAAAGGCATTTTGCTGGATCTGCCATCCGTGAAATGGACCTCCATGATAGCTCAATTCCAGAAAATAGCGGTTGGTCGTCTCGTTCATGCCGGCGCAAAGATACTATTCCCGATCAATTCGCCCTTGGAGATTTGTTTTCTTGATATTCCGAGGGGAAGGCTTTTTCTTTGCCCAAAATTTAATCCATCATGATTCAGCGCGTACAAACCATATTTCTTTTCCTTGTTGCCGTAGCCATGGGCGTAACCATCGGTACTGAGCTTTGGAACCAAACAGGCGGAACCCAAGGTGATACTTGGAACCTGACTGCTTTTACTCTCAATAACCTTGGTGTAAACGGAGAAGTGATTCAATCCTCCTCCAAGTGGTATTTAGGCGCTTTGGCGGCCTTTGCAGGACTTTTGGCGATGATTTCGATTTTCCAATACCGTGTTAGGTCTAGACAGATGTTGCTCAATATGATCAATTCACTTGTGATGGTTTCTCTGGTAGCTGCAACTTTCTTGACTACCAACGGGATCAATTCTGCCATTCAAGCAAAGGACGGGGGAAGCTACGAGATCGGATTTTGGTCGATTTTAGTGGCCATGGTGATGAATATGCTCGCCAACCGATTTATAAAAAAGGATGAAGCACTAGTCCGGTCGGTAGATCGGATCAGGTAAGATATCAGCCCGGCAGACCGTCGGGCTTTTTTGTTTTCCTTTTGTGACCAAAGGCCTTCTTTCCTGAATCAGTCTTTTCTACCTTGTCGTCAAAGAAAAATTCTCTTTTATGAAATTCGAAACGCTGACTATCCATAAAGGCAATCATATCACAGATAAAAATCAACCTGTGGTGCAGCCCATTACCTTAAGCACGACCTTTGAACATGGAAATGAAGGGGGAGTGCTATACACCCGTGCTGGCAATCCGAATAGAAATTCCTTGGAAGAAGTACTTGCCGCGATGGAAAAAGGAGCGGATGCAGCGGCGTTTTCCTCAGGAAATGCAGCAGGCACAGCAGTCTATCAAGCATTAGAGCCGGGTTCTCATATTATTGCTCCGGATGATATGTACCATGGCTTGCACAATTCCATGGTGCAGCTTTTTGCTGGAGTGCTTGAAGTAACCTTTGTCGACATGAGTGATTTGGAAGCAGTGAAAAATGCTGTCCGTCCCAACACCAAGCTCTTTTGGGTAGAATCTCCTTCCAACCCGCTATTG
>CALRRX020000219.1:0-5995 GCA_943370675.1 Reyranella massiliensis 521
ATTGGCTGCCTGAAGAAAATTGAACTCGAACTAATCAGGGGGATTTTTTTCTAAATCCGCCTGATTAGTTGAGTAGCCCCGCGGCAGGCGGCATTAAATCAAATCAATCACAAGCTTAAAAGATTGTCCAGTTTTTTGTAGCAAATCCAGTCTACACCTAGAAGGGATTAGCCATTGATTGGTTCAAAACACGCTATCATGTAAGGATTACCTATGTGGTTTAAATTAAATCGATTGGAGAAACCAGCTCTTGTATTTGCTAGTTTTTCCTTACCGATTTGATTTATACAAATTTTCTCAATTTCCTTAAGGTCATTTCCTGCGGCTATTTTACTGTCTACTATCGCATATGAAAAAGTAAACGTCTGTATCATAAAATCAATATGAGGCTCTAGCTCCTTTCTACGATCGAGGAAGTTTTTATAACCATAAGGCCAATCGGGGATATAAACTTTCCCTTCTGTCATGTCAGTCTGAACGGACTCATCTTTGAAGCGATAAAAATTTGTAAGAGAGTTATGATGAAAAATTGTGTATCGCCCGCTGATTATCGCATTAATGTGTTCCAGTATTCTGAAAATAATATCATTAGCAATTCCCACATAGTACGGAATAAATACACCGTCAACAGTAAAACCCCACACATAAACTCCTGAATCATTTTGGTTACTGCGGGTTAAGACCGGAATTCCTGTGAAGTCTTTCCAATCCAATGTTAAGTCATTAACCAAGTCCACCTTGAATTTCAATTTTTTGTTGGTTACCACATTTTACACAACGAAATGAACTCGTCAATTTAGAATTAGAACTGGATGAAACCTGAGTAATAATTGTAATACTGCCAAGGTTACCACATTTTTCACATTTCTGTTTATAGGATATTTTTAGACCCTCTTTTTTAACAATGATTGCTCCTTGAATTGCTGTTGGCATAGGATTGATTTTTATTATAAAGTTTAATATTTATTAATTAGCACTTATTCTACACTCGGTAGAGGATTATTTTTTATTTTTCCATTCCCAAAATTCCAAAGGCTTACTATGGGCAAATGCACGATATTCTTCAAAGTAAGTTAATAGGTTTGAAGTTCTTGAGAAACTAGGAAGAAAATATTCACGATCATACATCGATAAACAATTATTCAAAATAATCTTAATATTTTCGATAATTTTAAATAAATCTTCAATTTCTTCAATTGAAAAAGGCTCAAAATCAAATGGTTTAACTTTTTTACAATTATCTATGTGGGCAATTTTTGAATCTCTCAATGTTTGAATTTTTTTAAATATTTGTGACTCCCAAATCAATTCTAGTTTGGTTGAATTATCTTGAAATAAATCCTTGAAATCCTTTCCTTTTATATTATAAATTTTTTTACTTATTTTTTGCAAACTTGCAAAGTGATTATCTTTTCTTTTTTCATCATCTTTTTCCATCAGTTTTGTAAATTCAAGAATAAAGGTGTAATGAAGAGTAAAAAGATAAAATCTAAAAGTATCTGATCTTGATATAGGGCTTAGATCAACACTCTTATAAAATAAAATATTTGAAATCTCTAAAAGTGACTTATATGCTAAATAAAGAGATAACTCACAAAATTTAAAATTTTTAGGTATAATTTCACTCATCCCTCACCCCCTTCCACAATTCTAATCTCCTCCTCGGTCAAGCCATACAACTCATACACCAGGGCGTCGATGTCGCGGTCGAGGCGGGTGATGTCGGCTTGCAGGGCTTGGGCCTTGGCTTTTTGTTCATTGAAATAGGCCATCCATTCAGCTTCTTCAGCCAAACTCAACTTTACCTTGGCCTTGCTTAACTCTCCCAAAAATCCCTTAAAATCCAAGTCAGGCCAGTTTTGAAGTTTTCCACTTGGCTTTTCAATCTCGAATTTAGATTGGAGAAGATTTAGAAAAGTGGATTCAATTTTTTGTTGGCTTGATGTAGCCTCAATTATGGAATTTGCCAACGCTTCAAACTGAGCCTCATTTTTCAACTCAGGAATTGGAATTTGTTCAAAGTATTGCGGCTTAACTTCAATATATCCACCACTTCTGACTACACAGATTGACTTCAAAAACTCCCAAATCAGTTTTGAATTAACAATGCATAGCAAAGTAAGATTATCTGAAGGAAGAATTACTGATGGAGCATTAATATAGTATCCCTTATTATCAATTGAGAACTTTGGCTGAGATTGAAGATTAGGCCAAGTGATTTTTGGACTTTCAAACAATTTGTAATAATCCACCGAATCTTGAATTTCAAACCACTTATAAGGACCTGGCTTTCTTCCAATTGTTTGTTCTTCGGAAGTCCTTGGAGTCAATCGCTCTTTAAATTGATTTAAATAGCTTTCTATAGCTGGATATTGAGTTATATCTGTTCCTCTCCGAGTAAAAATTATAAACTTTTCAATATCTTCTGAAATCCATTTACTTTGATCTTTGCCTTCAAAATAAGGTTTAATTAAATCTTTTGAACTTGAATCAGAATTTTCTAAATCTCTTTTGGTTTTCCCATCAATTATAAAACCTTCATTATAGCCAGTTTTAATACCATAAAAACATTTACTGAATTTCTCCCTTATAGTATTATTGATTTTGATTTTTTCAATGATTTCAAAAAGACTATTTGAATTAAAACTCCAACTTTCAGAAACAAGGGTATTTTGATTTACTTTCAAATCTTCTAACAAGTCGATATCTATGACATAACCTTGCAAATTCTTAGGTACTTTTTTAAAGGCAAATTGATTTTCCTCCTTTACCTTGTTTTTTGCAATTAATATGATTGGATAAGTTGTCGCTCCTTCAAAAATTTGAACCTCTGTAAAATCTATGTACTCGACAAAGACAGTATTAGATTTTAGATAATTTCTTAATTTGATTGCTGCCTTCGTTTTATCAAATGTGTTAGAAATAAAACCAAACAAGGAATCTGTTTTTAAAATTTTGAATGCCAATTCATAGAAATAGGCAAAGAGATCAGATGTTCCTTCAAAAACCTTATAATTTCTCTCTAAATAAGGCTTGATATCACCAAACAATTCCTGTCTTACATAAGGCGGATTACCTACAATCACATCAAAGCCTCCTTTGGCAAAGACTTGTGGAAATTGCTCAGCCCAGTTGAAGGCCAAATCTCCTGCTACGGCAGGATCATCGATCAGGGAGTTACCGACTTTGATATTGGAGTTCAGACTGCTAAGTTTTCGTCCTCGTTTGGCTGTGCGCAGCCATAGGGAGAGTCGGGCGATCTCGACGGACTCCTCATTGATATCGACACCGAAGATGTTGTTTTCGAGGATGTGGTTTTCCACATTGGGCAGGACGAGAGGCGAGTCGAAGAGTTGGGCTTCGAGTTCGTCCACGTAGCGATGCTCTGCGATCAGAAATTCCAAGACTTGATTGAGGAATGCGCCGGAACCACAAGCCGGGTCACAGATGGTGAGTTGCAGGAGCCATTTGCGGTAAGTATCGAGCTTTTGCTTGAGTTCGGTCTTACGTTTCTTTTCGGCTTCCTTGGTCTTGTAGTGCAGGAATTTGCTGTATTCCTCGTCCACGAGTTCAAGTTCGGTCTTTTTCTCCATGCAGAGTCGGCCGAGCGTATTGTCCACGATGTACTTGGTGATGTACTTGGGCGTGTAGAAGACCCCGTCCCGCTTGCGCTTGGTTTTGGACTTGTCCACTTCCTGCCCATCGAGGGAGGCGCGGACATTCTCGATATCGTTTAGACTGTGCTCGAAGATATGCCCGAGGATATTGGTGTCCACCTCCGACTCGAAGTCGTACTCGGTCAGCTTGCGGACGTGCTTTTCCAGCAGGGCATCGGAAATGGTCAGGTCGTCAAGGATAGGATCGGGCGCGAAGAGTCCACCGTTGTAGGCGTGGATTTCTGGCTTACCGGGGATAATTCGCCCGGTATTGAGGTAGCCGAAGTATTTTTTAAAGCGATCATAGATCGGGCGGTATTCGTCGAGTTCCTTCAGGTTCACCCATTGATTGACGATCTCCATGATGGAGTTGGGCGGCAGGAGTCCTTTGTCTTCGGCAAAGAAGATAAAGAGAAAGCGGTCGAGGAGCTTTTGGCTTTTCTTGTAGAGGACGAGTTCGTCCTGAGCGGGATTTTGAGCCACCATGTCCTGCCAGAGCTCCTGCTTGAAGTTGGAATAATCCCGATACAGCTTCTTGGTGATCTGCTCCTCGGCGATCAGGGATTCTTCCTTGATCTTTTTGGGAAGACCGCTAAGTAGGTTGTCCTTGTGTAGCAGCAGCCACATGAGCTTAAACTGCTCCCACTCCATGGTGAGGATGTTAAACTCCACATAGTCCACAGCATTGTCGATGTAGAATCGGAGCTTTTCAAAGTTGCTCGTGATCACATAGACACACTCGGGCTGGTTGTTTTTGTAATTGAAGGCCTGATCGCGGATTTTGTCCAGGTCTTTTGTGTCCGTGCCTTTGAGTTCGATCACGGCAATGGCATTGCCGTCTTTGAGGATGGCTCCGTCGGTTTTTTTGGAGTCACGGATGTTTTTGAGTTCCGTGGTCAGGTTGTAATCCGGTTCGGGATGGATGGTGTAGCCGAGAATTTTGACAAACAACTCCCGGAGAAATCCTTCCTGGAACTGTTCTTCTTTGGCTGCACGGATATTGAGCCGGATGCGGGGATTGTGAAAGTAAATCTGAAAGAAGGCAAAAGCCTCGTGCATGGGCTGGTGGGCTTGGGCGGCGAGGTATTTTTTGAGGACGGAACTTTGGAATAGGGCCATTGAAAAAAGGAATTAATATTAATTGTTCCTGTGAGTGGGGACACTCACAGGGGCGAGGACACTCACTTCGGCGACGGTAGATCACTTCGGCAGCAGGCACTCACATTAGCAATTAAAACTGATTCCTAAAGATATGGGATGAACTCGAATGGAAAAGTGATTTTGGAAATTGGGAAGAAAATTGTCGGAGGTAACTAGGCTAAAAACAAAAAAGGAAGCCTTTCGACTTCCTTTTGTGACTGGCAGGTTACTTTTTGACTAGTGTCATTTTGCCTGTGACGTCGATGGTCTCCGCTATTTTGGTCACAACCAAGGACGGCACCTCGATCTTGTATTCCTCGGGTTTGACTTGGAATTTGAAATCCAACTTAAGGTCGTTTCCACTCGAGACGATGTTTCCTTGTACTGTGACCGGCTTGGTCACTCCATGGATCGTGAGACTGCCCTCTGCCGTGACAGGATAGGTTCCTGCCTTACTTAGGTCGATCTGCTCTTTGATTTTTCCCTTGAAACTTGCCGTAGGGTACTTTTCGCTTTCCAGGTAATTCTCATTGAAATGCTCCTGCATGAGCTTGTTGGGAAAGATGAAATCGGTGATTTTCATCTGCATGGCAAGCTCTCTGGAAGTGACATTGATGATGCTTCCTGTTTTTTTATTGGCAGCTTCGATGGTTTCCAAAGGAGTATCTGAATAAAAAGAAACTTCCCCTGTGCTGGTGCTGTAAAGCACCTGTCCTGCTAGTTCTTCCACTTGCAGGAAGAATAGAAATGCAGCGATGGTTAAGGTAATTTTCATTTGTCTTTGTGTTTGGCGCCTTTTTCAAAGCTGAATGTTCGTGCGATGTTGAATCCATAGAAAATGTCAGCTTTCTGCCATTGCCCTACAGTCTGACCGATAAATTGATTTTCGATCATTCCTCGGGAATTGGTAAAGTGAAGCTGAAAGACGTGCCCCCCTGTCTCGATGTCCACTCCTATAGAAATGGCGTCGTGGTAAGGGTAGGCTTTTCCCGTACGGGCACGATAGGCATCAGGCTCTGAAAACGCGTGGTAGTATTCCCCTGAAAGTGTAAATCGCTTGGTCAGTTTATATCTACCACCTACCCCAAGTGCCATCAGGTCATTGGAGATTGAGGGATCTTCCACTTTGTTGTAATGGATAATTGTAGGCATAATTTGAAGCGAAAGGTTTTCATTTACTTTTCTCGCGATCAAGACCT
>CALRRX020000220.1:0-5988 GCA_943370675.1 Reyranella massiliensis 521
CTCGTCCTCCACGGCTTCTTCGATCACTACCACTTTACCATCAGCAGGAGCAAATACAATCCCATCTTCTTGGGGAGCCTCAAATACAGGGTTTCTAAAAAATTGAAGCACGATAAGGTATAAAATCACACTGACCAAAAGAGAGACATTCATTAAAAGCCTTTCTTCTGGCAAATAGAAATATATCAGGTAATTAAGTCCTGCAAGGATGAGCATCATCCAAAATAAAAGTACTCTCCCTTCTTTATGTATTGTCATCATAAGCTTTTCATTAAAAAGGCGTGGAGAAACTCTCCCCACGCCCAAAGTTAATGCATTTGATCAGAATTGACTTAGAATCCTCCTCTGAAGGTATAGGTCTTCGCCACTTTATCAATTGCAACGATGTAGGCTGCAATCCTCATCGGTACATCGTATTTTACAGAGGCCTCATAGACATGGTCAAACGCATCCTTCATGATTCTGTCCGAACGACGGTTTACTCGGTCAGCCGTCCACTTGTAGCCTAGGCGATTCTGTACCCACTCAAAGTAAGAAACAGTCACACCGCCTGCATTTGCCAAAATATCCGGTACAGCCATGATTCCTTTTTCATTCAATATCGCATCCGCTTTGGCTGATGTAGGGCCATTGGCTCCTTCCACGATGAGCTTCGCTTTGATTTTATCTGCATTGGCAATGGTAATGACGTCTTCTACAGCAGCAGGCACCAAGACATCTACTTCTAAAGTCAGCAGATCTCCTGCATTTTCCATTTTATCTCCTCCAGAAAACCCTTCCAACGTACCATTATTCGAGTCACGGTAAGCAATTGCCTCCACGACATTGATTCCTTTTTCATTGTAAAAAGCGCCTGTGTGGTCAGAGATAGCGACTACTTTCAGACCTCTTTCTTCCAAAAGTCTTGCAGCCCAGCTACCCACATTTCCAAATCCCTGCACAGCGCAAGTAGCTTGGAAAGGGTTGATTTTCAATTTTTGCATCGCAGCTAGGGCAGAAACCATCACTCCTCTCCCTGTTGCCTCGGTTCTTCCTAATGAACCACCCAAAACCAGTGGCTTTCCTGTAACTACAGCAGGAATAGTCATGCCATGTGCCTTGGAGTATTCGTCCATCAACCAAGCCATTTCTCTAGGCCCAGTACCCATATCGGGGGCAGGAATATCCTTATCGGGTCCAAAAACGTCAATCATAGCCATGGTGTAAGCACGCATCAATCGCTCGATCTCTCCTTTGGACATCTCGCGAGGATTACATCTCACTCCACCTTTACCACCTCCATATGGGATATCAACTACAGCACATTTCCATGTCATCCACGCAGCAAGCGCTCTTACTTCATCCAGATGTACATCAGGTGCAAATCTGATCCCACCTTTGGCAGGACCCAAAATATTGGAGTGAATCACTCGAATACCTTCAAAAACTTGAATCTTTCCATTGTCCATCGTGATGGGCAAAGACACAATTACCTGCTTGGCAGGATTTTTCAGCACATTGTACACCTCATCAGACAAGCCGAGTTTCTCTGCGGCAATGTTGAATCTCTCCATCATTGACTCCAAAGGATTTTCTCTATCCTTAATCGGAGCCGGTTCTAGGTAAGCCATATTGGGTTTTTTTAATAAAGTGAACTGCGGTACAAACTTAATCAGATTTTCAAAGAGAGCCCCTTTGAGTTAGAAGATTTTCAAAAAGGCAGTGATAAACGGGGCTGAAAGTAACAATCCGTCAAAACGATCCATAAATCCACCATGACCCGGAAGCCCCTTTCCGGAGTCTTTAATTTCAATCGATCGCTTAAATAATGACTCAATCAGATCTCCATATGTCCCAGCAATAATAATGATGCCCGCAATCACCAGCCACTTCCAATCTTCTATCACTGTAAAATACTGAGAGATCACAAAAGACACAGCAATGGCAGAAAAAGCACCTCCCAAAAATCCTTCCCAAGACTTCTTTGGAGAAACTCTTTCAAATAGTTTGGTCTTCCCAAACTTGGTACCTGCAAAGTACGCTCCCGTATCACTTGCCCATAGTATCAATAGACATCCGATCAAAATCTCGTAGTGGTATACGGCATCGACAGAGAAAACGGCCAAATTCAACAGAGAAAAAGGCACTGCGACATAAAAAATCCCCAGATAAGTAAAAGCTACTCCTGTAAATGGTTTTTTATCCGTCTTTTTATAGAGCTTGATAAAAAAAGTCAGAGAGACCAGAGGGAAAATCAAATAGAGATATTCATGTGAAAGCCGCTCTTTCTCAATCATGAAAGTCAAGACAAAGATCATCAGACCCAAAAAGGTACCGAAGCTCTTCAAGGGCAACATGCCATCCAGTCCGGAAAGCTTGTAAAATTCCATTTGCGAGAAACCCAGAATCCCTGCAAAAATCAGAAAATACGTCCAATCAGAGTAGATAGACCCCAAAACCACCACCAATCCCCCTATCAAAGCGGTGATGGCGCGCTGAGCGAGATTGCTGTAATTATTGATATTAAAACTCGATCTCATGCTGAATCAATTGGAGGGCGTGGATGGCTTGGTCATTCGGAACCAATACCTGATAAGTGCCATGGAGTTGGTAGACTGTTTCTTTTTTGTTGAGCACTACGGCAGGAACTCCTTTTTCTTCTAGCACGCCCTTCACGATTTCTGCACGTATTTGATTTTGATCCTCAAAGACCCTTATCCAATTTTCCATCTTCCACCGTGTTGACTTTTTTAAAATAAAGGAATCCGAGAATAAGAACCAAGAAACCAACAATCGCTGCCGGATAGGAGACCGAATCTGTGGATTCCAAATCAAAATCGAAATGACCTTGATTGGAAAGGTACACAATCACCACGGTAAGGGAATTATTGAAAATATGGGCGATAATCGGATAAAGCAAGGAACCTGAATAATGGTACATGTAGCCAAACAATGCACCCAGAAACACTCTCGGCAAAAACCCATAAAACTGCACGTGAATCGCTGAAAAGATGATCGCAGTGATCCAAATCCCCCAATGCGCAGACTTAAAATAGCCCTGCATCTTAGGCTGAATCAATCCTCTGAAAAAAAGCTCCTCACCCACACCGGCAAAAACCCCAATGACCAAGATACCAGTCAACAGTTCAGGCACATTTTGAAAGTCCGTCAAAAACTTGGTCAGTTCCATCAGCTGACTTTCCATTTCTTTCATCCAAGCTTCGATACCAGACATGGACTCGGGAAGCACCAATTGGGCGTTCCAGTAAACCAGCAGCCCATTAAATAACATCCCTCCAAGGGTAATCAACACGATCAGTCCAAGATTTCGTCCATTAAGCCTGGAGTTTTGAATATCCCAATGAAGCTCTGCCTTCTCTATAAATCGAACAATCAACCAAGTGGCCACCCAAAACCCAAGCCCTGAGCCCAAGCCCTGCGCAAAAAGCATGGCCATTCTGCCATTTGGGATATCGTAATTGCCTGATACCAGAGACATGAAGTCTTCTAGAGAAATATTAAAAAGTGAAGGAATGAATGCCACAGCCAATCCTTGTAATAAAACCAACACCCCAAATGTGACTAAGACAATGACTACCAGGGACAAAAGCCAATTGTGGCGTTTGGCTATTTCGGCTTGAGTTTCGTAAATCTCCATATTTGGGCTAAATTTACGTCAAATTTAGAATTGCGAAGTGGTTAAGATTGGAAATATAGAGTTAGGGGACTTTCCTCTCCTACTCGCCCCCATGGAAGATGTGAGTGATCCGCCCTTTAGAGCGGTGTGTAAGCAAAATGGGGCAGACCTCATGTACACCGAGTTTATCAGCTCCGAAGGCCTGATTAGAGATGCCGCCAAAAGCGTTCAGAAGCTGGATGTGTATGACTACGAACGCCCGGTTGGGATTCAAATTTTCGGCGCAGAAATCGAATCCATGAGAGAAGCTGCCGCCATCGCTGAGGCTGCTGGACCGGACATTTTGGACATCAACTATGGCTGTCCCGTGCATAAAGTAGCCTGCAAAGGGGCTGGAGCAGGGATTCTTTTGGATATCGACAAGATGGTATCCATGACTGCGGAGATTGTGAAGCGGGTGAATATTCCTGTCACTGTCAAGACCCGACTAGGTTGGAGCCACGACACCATCCGAATCGTAGAGGTAGCCGAGCGCCTTCAGGACGTTGGGATTCAGGCCATTTCTATCCATGCACGTACGCGTCAGCAGATGTACAAAGGAGATGCGGATTGGTCTTACCTCAATCTGGTCAAGGATAATCCAAGACTTCACATCCCGGTATTTGGAAATGGAGACATCGATTCCCCAGAAAAAGCAGCAGAATACCGCGCCAAATACAACGTAGACGGAATGATGATTGGCAGAGCGTCCATTGGATACCCTTGGATCTTCAATGAGATCAAACATTTCTTTAAGACAGGTGAAAAGCTAACAGCACCAGATTTGGCTGAGAGAATTGCAGTCACTAAGAAGCATTTGGACTTCTCTATCGAGTGGAAAGGCGAAAAGCAAGGAATCCTCGAAATGAGAAGGCATTACACCAATTACTTCCGCGGCATGCCCAACTTCAAGCCCTTCCGTACCGAGATGGTCACAGCTGAAACCTACGAACAGGTGAGCGAAATCCTGGAGCGAGTAGCCGAAGCCTACGCGGATTATGAATTCCAAAACTGAAAATAACCGAACCTCAGAAAATTAAACTCTGAGGTTCTTTTTTTACCCCATTTCTCTGCCAGAATTGTTTCCTTTGCAGACCCAATCACCAACTCATCGATGAGCACCACCACTTCTGAAAATAGCCTGAAAAACTGGTCCCTCTTGGTGATTCTGACCTTGATTTGGGGCACTTCCTTTATCTTGATCAAGCGAGGTTTGGAAGTGTTCAGTCCAGGAGAAGTAGGAGCCTACCGGATGGTGGCTGCGGCAAGTTTGCTGTTACCCCTTTCCCTTCCTCGCATCAAGCACCTGAATAAAACCCAAGTGAAAAACCTGCTTTTGGCCGGAATGCTTGGGAGTTTTATCCCTGCTTTCCTTTTTCCACTTGCACAAACTCAGCTGAGCAGTTCGCTTACAGGGGTGCTCAATGCCCTGACACCCTTATTTGTGGTGCTGGTAGGGGGTGCTTTTTTCAATACCAAAATCACTAAAAGAAATGGATTCGGTTTGGTCATCGCATTCATCGGGGTGGTAATCCTCGTAGCCTACAAGGAAAATGGAGGTTGGGATTCCCTGACAGGAATCAATGCCTATGCACTTTTTGTCATCGCTGCCTGTATTTGCTACAGCTTTAACCTCCACGTCATCAAAACCCGTTTTACCAAACTCAAATCGATCGAAATCTCCTCGATTTCCTTATTGATGATACTGCCACTGGCTTTGATTTACCTCTTCGCAGGCACTGACTTTTCTTACAAACTTGCTACACATCCCGGAGCTTGGGAGGCATTGGGTTATGTCACCATTTTGGGAATGGTCGGCACTGCCGCCGGTTTGATTCTTTTCAACATCATGGTGAAAAGTGCCAGTCCGTTTTTCGCCAGTTTGGTGACCTATACCATCCCGATCGTTGCAATTATGTGGGGAGTTTTGGATGGAGAAGTGTTACTATTTGGACACTACCTTGGCATTGCTGCGGTGATTTTGGGGGTATGGGTAGGGAATAAAAAATAGCCCAATTCTCCAATTACCTAAAATCAAACTTTTTAAACCTAGCCCTAAAAGGCAATTAGATCTACTCTATTTCTTGATTTTAATCCTCCAAATTCATTCTTTTTCTCCAAGCATAAGCGAGCATCGGTAGCTGTTGATAGGAATTGATTCCTGCCTTCACACCCTGGGATTTTAGAAAAATATCATTGGATTTCCTACTGAGTTCGAGCGAAAAAGGTTTGATCGCAGAGGCAGCTTCCTGAAGTGATATCAAATCATTTCTGACTCCTGATGAAATGGTTTTGATCCACATCTTGTACTTCTCAGGAGCCATTCGGTAATA
>CALRRX020000221.1:0-5988 GCA_943370675.1 Reyranella massiliensis 521
AGCAATGATGATTTTCAGGAAAGTTTTCATAGCAGTCGTTGTTTAGGTTTACTGATATATTTCCTAATGTCCTTCCATTTTGTATAAAAAAAACTGATAGACGGATTGTCCTAACCTGATTATTGTCAGGTATTTAAACAAAAAAAGTCCTTCATGGAGTTTTGAACCATAAAGGACTTGAAAGCTTTGAAGCAGGTAGTTTCGAGTTATTGATGCTCGTCCCTGAGCAAATCATTGACAGTTTTTACCGGATTGAAGGTGATCAGTGGGACTTCTATGAAAAGGGTATTCCAGCCTGCCATCGCCCCGTTCCAAAGCCCCGGCAATTCCAGTGCCTTCAGGTCTCTGCCGCTTTTTGACTTTTCAGTGATGAAGCCGGTTTGCATGTCTCTGAACTCCAAAAGATCAAAAGAACGACCTTGGTAATCCTTTGTACCACAGACCAAATCCACTGGGTTAAAGTGAGTTGAGGCCATCATGTGCGCTTTTGAACTCGAGTCATTTAGGTCAATCTGCGCAGTCTCGAGGATTTGAAGGGATTGGGAACCGTCTTTTTCTTCGATCCAAAAAGGTCCACCTCCAGGTTCACCGGTGTTTTTCACCATGCCACAAACTCGAATTGGCCGATTCAATTTGTCCTTCAGATACCTTCCCAATTCTTCGAGTGACTGCGCAGATTCCGTGGTTGGGATTTTTCCTCCCAATACCTCATGGTAAACCTCGGCAGCTTGGGCTACGGATTCATGGGAAATTTCCTGATCCAATGCTCTGATGGCATCAAAGATTCTTTCCTGAGCTTCCAAAAGCAAGCCACCAATCGCCATTTTATACTCCTTGGTGGTGAATTTAAGTCGGTCAGGCACGACGTTGTCGATGTTTTTAATGAAAATCAGATCGGCCTTAATGTCATTCAGGTTTTCCAAAAGTGCACCATGCCCAGCCGGTCTGAACAGCAAGCTGCCATCTTCTTCTTCGAATGGAATGTTGTCCATCGTTACCGCGATAGTGTCTGTGGATTTTTTCTGCTGAGAGTACGAAATTTCAAATGCCAAGCCTGTCACAGCCTTTAGCTCGGGAAGTACCCCTTCGATTTCCGCCTTAAATTTCTCTTCGTGTTCTGGGGAAACAGTAAAGTGTATTTTCACGGTATTTCCTTTTCCTACCGCATACTGAATTCCCTCGACTAAGTGTTCGTGGGCAGGAGTTCGGTTTTCTCCTGGATACTTGTGAAATCGTAGCAATCCTTTGGGTAGGGAACCATAGCCCAATCCTTCTTCGGAAAGTAAGCCTGAGACAATTTTTTTGTAATCACCACTAGCCAAGCAGCTTGAAATGCTGCTTCCTTGGGATTGTAGGTAAAGGTCTAAGTCTGCGTAAAAAGCGAATTTTTCGAGGTTTTGGATAAACTTCTTGGTAAAGGCACTTTTCTCCAAATCCCCATCTCCCTCTAAAAAAGAGAACAAATCCTTAAACATCCGCGAAGCAGCACCCGATGCAGGTACAAACTTGACTACGTCTTTTGAGGCAGCTTTTGTAGGGTAAATGGTAAGGTAATGTGTTAATTCATCTGAGTTGAGCACCTTGATCCCGTGATCGGGTGTGGCTGGACCAAGAATGTGGAGAAAAGGGAATCCGTTTTTAAAGTTTTCTATTTGCTGGGCTACGGTTTCAGGGTTCATGCCCTGATCTTTGACTTTTTCGAAAATAACAGCGTCCATGTCGATAGGAGTTGAAAATGGTTTCCTTCAAGTTAATCGGCTAAACTTAATCCTCAAATGATCGATAAGGAAATCTTTCCAATCAGTTGAAAATGAGCTTAAAAATCCTTCAGCACCCAGCGGATAGCATTGCCCTGATTCTTCTGTGCGAGTTGGGAGATCGAATTTTCCGGAAGTTGGAGGATGCGGGGGTAGCCGCCCGTCACACCGGCATCTTTCATCAGGATCAAGAGCTTACCACCGGGAGTCAACTGGACAGTGCCGGGGAAAACAGGATTGGTAGGCAACTCAGGCAGCCGATTTTCTATGAGTTCTTCCAACTGGATTCCCATTCGATTGGAAAGTTTGGAAAGGTGAAATTCCGTCTTCAAGATCCTTTCCTGTTGCTCTGAGGAAAGTAATTCCCAGTCAGGACCTTTGAAAGCCTCAACTTCTGGGATTTCAAACCAGTTAGTTTTCCATCGGGGCTTGGCTTGAGTCGAGTAAAATGAGCTGCTTTCTAAAGTGGGAAAGGAAAGGAGCTCTCCTTTTTTCAGCATGCTTTGGCCTGTGAGGGGAGCAAAAAAGCTACGAGAATGGAGCCAATCAGCTGATTGAAAACCACCTTTAATTCCCAAATACACCCTGCTTCCTGAAAGAAATTGTCCGATTTCCAGGATGTCGCCTTTTTGAAGGGATAGTAAGCTTGGATTTTCCTCTAGCTTGGAATTAACTCGGACCACTGCTTTGGCACCCGAAATGGAAATCACTGCCGGTGCTTCTACTCTTATGTAAAAACCGGGTTGGGAAATCTCCAAAACAGCGTCAGAAGGATCATTTTGCAACACATGATTGACCCATTGGAAACTGCGCTGATCCATCGGGCCCGAAGTGGGAATGCCAAATTTGGAACCCATGGTTCTACCTTGATCTTGGATACTGGTTCCCGGACCTGTTCGTAGGATCGTTGCACTTCCAAGCGTCTTTTTCATGGCTTTTTGAGATAGAAAAGTGGTTCTGACCAAGATTCAAATTCTTCCACGCTGATGGGCTTGAATTGGATTTGTTCACCCACTTTGGCCCATACAGGAGGATCAAGTGAGGGTTCAAAAAGCGAAATTGGAGTTCTCCCGATCAGGTGCCATCCGCCGGGGCTTTCGTTGGGATAAATGCCCGTTTGCGCACCTCCAATGGCCACCGACCCTTTTGGAACGGAAAGTGAAGGGATTGCTTTTCTAGGTGTATGAAGGATTTCAGGAAGTCCATTGAGGTAAAAGAAACCGGGTAAAAACCCAAAAAAATGGATTCGGTAAATAGGGCTGCTGTGGTGTTGGATTACCTGACTTGGAGTTAATTTTTTAAGCTTCGCCAATTCTGCCAAATCAGGAGAGTAAGGTCCTTCGTAGCAAACAGGCACTTCCCAGATTTTTTCGGGCAAAGGAGGTGGAGTGATGGAAAGTTCGGAAACGGAAGTCTTGAATTCCTTTTGGAACTCTTCCATTTTCCATACCAAACTGATCCGAGTAAATCCCTGTCTGATTTCAAGCAATTGATCGGCAAACTGGGTTTCTAACTGCGTCATATAGCCCAATTGCCAGCTCAGCAGCTCATCGGATGGGCTTTCTTCCCAAACTAGCTCTCCAAGAAGTGAGGTGATTTCCAAGTAGGCAGGGGTCACGACCAATAGGTTTTTCGGAGGTAAGGGAGGAAGTTGTGAATGCCAGGATTGTCTCCGTGAAAACAGAGCGTATCGGCTTTAACAGGAATCATTATGCCATCGATGGTTTGGAGTTGACCTTCGCGAAAAAGATGCAACAATTGCCTTTCAATCGTATTTTGGTCAGTTAGGAGGGAACCCTCGCTACTTCTTGGGGCAAGCTGATAGTTGGCCAAATAGGCTCGATCACCAAAGAGTTCCAGTCTGTAAGGCAAGCCCTTTTTCTTTGACATCTCCTCCATACAGGAGTGAGGAGGTACAAAAACAGGAACTTTAGGCCATTGGGAACCAAGTAAATCTGTCAGAAAATCAGCCAATTCCGCATCTTTTGCGGCATCGTTGTACAAAGCTCCATGGAATTTGATGTGATCTATTGGCACTTCTAGCGCATCAGCCACATGAAGAAATGCCTGTATTTGCTCGATCAAACTGGATTTGAGTGCCTCAGGAGATAGGCTCATGGATTTTCGGCCAAAGTTTTCCCGATCTGGATAGGAAGGATGTGCACCGGCTTTTTTACCAAACTCTTTTGCCAGTTCCAACGTGGCCCGGATACTTTCTTCTGTTCCTGTATGCCCACCACAAGCCACACTTGCCGTGTCGATGTAGGGAAAAATCAATTCTTCCCCGGGCACACCTTCGCCAAGGTCACAGTTGATTTCGGGTAGTTGATAGGGTGATTTTTTCATCTTTGAAAGGGCTAAAATAGAAAAGTCAGCCAAGAAAATCGCACTGGATGCAGGAGCTAATTGACTCCTTTTTACCGATTTTAATTTGGTGCCTAGCTAACTGAAATCTGAAAAACTTTGGAAAAGGAGACATGAAATCCAAGAAAGGTAAAATCAACCGAGGATCATTTGGTGCCATCCGACAAAAGAAAAAATAGGATAGAGTGGCGAAAAAAATCAAACTGAAATTGGACAAATCCTAAATGCAAAAAGAGGGTCGAAGCCCTCTTTTTTTGGTTATCTCGGTAACTTTTCAACAACCTGACCAGTGTCTGGATCCACTACTATTCGGATAGGCCCTCTTGTCGCTGTATCTGTTGTTTGAAATACCACCAAGTAATTACCATCTAACCAAGCTTCGACAGAGGCATTTTTCCAATCTCCTGTCACTGTTGCTTTTTCCGTAGCTGTCAATGATTTATATGCGATTTCGCGAAATACATTCAGCGGATCTTGTTCAGAATCCAAGGAACAGGAACCTAAAAGAAGTCCAAACAGCAACAGAAATAGATAATTAAGCTTCATAAGAAATTGGTTTGGTATTGGGATTTAAATAAAGACTATTTCGGGCTAAAAAACGCTACAGCTTGTTGTAATGTTTGATCCATTCATTGAGTTGTTTGAAGTCTAGCTTACCACCCGCCAGCTTTAAGTGATGCAGGATGGCAAGGGATCGTTTCATTCTTGATTCCGGATTTTTGACTTGAGTCACCAAGTAAATCAGACTTCGTTGCTTGCCGGGTGTAAGTTTTCTAAACCAGGCATTTCCTTCCTCGTCTTGGTCTAATAGCACCTCAAACTCCTCGGGTACCTCATGCCCAAATTCACTCAAATCTCGGGTCAAAGCAATGGTTACCGGGATTTCCATTTCCAAGTTGAGCTTTTTTCTCAGGTCTTGATTGATTAAGACGTACCAGCACTCTTTGGCTTTCATCAAGGCCATGTGGTAAGGTCCTTGTTGATTGATCCAAACCAAAACTCTTCTGTTATTCTCGTCCATCAATTGAACAGCAATAGCGTCGGGAACGGGAATGTGAAAATGCCAATGGTTAAAATCAAACTTGGATAGGGTGGATTGAAATTCCAAGGTTTGCATAGTGTCTAGTTAAACTTTTTGAATAGAAAAATGAGTCTTAGCTGAACTGTGTCTTTTCGTGTTTTCCCGAAAAGGAAGCAGCTTGTACCTTGAAAATTAACAGATTTTGAGAAAATAATCTATCGGATTCAAAACCTAAACCTGCCTTATCCGTGGACAAAAATGTAGGCTTACTCTAAAAAAGTATACCAGGTACGGGTCAAATCTCGGTAAGTAGAAAACTAAAAATCAATAACCGCCACAACAAAACCACTATGAAAACTTCAAAAACAAAACTCGCTTTATGGATCGGAGGAATCGCTGCTGGAGTGGTAGCCGGAGCCCTGATTTACAAAAACCGTGAAAAGCTGGGCCCACAAAAAGAAAAGCTGGGCAAGCTTTTGGGCGAACTTCAGAAAACCGGTGAAGAACTCGGCAAGAAGTTGAAAACAGCCGGAATGGAAACACTCGAACGAGGAAAAGTAAGGACTCCGTCCAATGCAGAGAAAATGAATTAAGGTCAGGTTTGATCTTTTGTAAACCGCTGAGAAATCAGCGGTTTTTTTGTTTAATCGGATTATTGGGCTAGTCTATTGACCTGCCTACCGGAAGGCAGGACTGAAGTCTTAAACCAGTTTGAGTTTTGCATCGGGTTTAGCGCAAGTCTATTGACTTGTGCTTTTATAAATGCAGTCTTTAGACTGCTAGTTTTAGAAGTCAGAAGACTTCATCTAATTGAGTCCAAGACTGAAGTCTTGAACCAATTTGGTC
>CALRRX020000222.1:0-5978 GCA_943370675.1 Reyranella massiliensis 521
CTGCAATGGTAGGTAGAGAATCAGGCTTCAGGTTTTCTGCGCTCCATAGGTCGCAATGGCTTAATTATACTACAGCATCAGGTACTTCAGGTGCACCTATTACCCAATTAATCACAGCCCAAGGTAGGCTTGATTCCAAGGGCATTGGATATGGATTGACAATAGTCAATGATAACATAGGAGCGACAAATAATCTGGAGATTAATCTTCAGGGAAGTTTTCAGAAAAAAATAAACAGAGCTACACTTAGTTTTGGAGGATATCTTGGGATGTTTTCGAGCTCCTTGGATTATGCGGAATTAATTGTGGTAAATCCAGAGCCCAATTTGCCATTTTCAGGAAAAGAAAGTCAAATGGCATTGGATTTTGGGGCAGGGTTTCTTTTGGATCACAGAAACTTTTATTTGGGATTAAGTTCAAAGCACTTAAATCAGCCTTCATTTGATTTTGGAGATGCTTCCTATGCAAATCAGTTGAAAACCCACAATTACCTATTATTTGGATATAGGGTAAGGCCAATTGGACAATTGCGAATCGAGCCGAGTTTTTTGCTGAAATCCGTCGGGATCAATAATTTTTCTTACAATGTCAGCGTTATGGCTACTCACCAAAATAGAATTAATGGAGGGTTTGCTTATAGAGGAGAAGAATCAATATCCTTAATTCTTGGATACAGTTTATTAAGAGATAATTCACTGAAATTGGGGTATGCGTTTGATTTGGTAGTTGGAGGGTTGGAAGCTAAATCGCCCACTTCCCATGAACTCATGCTGAGATATACATTGCAGGAAATGAGTAGAGAAGTGGACAGGGTTATTCAAAGAACTCCAAGGTTTAGGTTTTAAATAGCTCATAATCAGGAAAAAAATAAACCAAAGATCCTCACTTACGGTTGATTTACAAAAAGGTTTAAAATTGGCAGGTTATTTGCAGAATTGTGCCGTAATCCGTTAAATTTCGAAGTATTTGGAAGTTTTTGATAGGGAAAAAAAATTGATGATTTAAAAACGTCATTTATGTATAAAAAAATGAAACTCCACGTTGTGCCATTGGCAGTTGGTCTAGCAATAGTGACTTTGCTTCCAAGTTGTGGACTTTTTAATAAAAAGGGTTCGGCTAGTGACAAGGCAAATAGAAGGGGTGAAGTGACTGGTGTAGCCAAGAGGGCAAGCTGGCAGCAAAATCTTCCGATAGACATGGTGCCTGTTAAAGCAGGTACATTTTGGATGGGCCAATCCGACGAGGATATAGCTTACACCCAATCTTCCATGAATAAGCAGATTACCATATCTGAATTCTTCATGGATAAGTATGAAGTTTCAAATAATAAATACAGACAGTTTTTAGAGGCTGTAAAAAGTGGAGAGTTAGCCACAGGTACACCTACCACACTCAAAGATCCACCTACCTTTAATTTTGATGAATTGAGACCAGATACTACAGTTTGGTCTACCAGCTTTTCATATCACTACGGAGATCCTTTGATGGAATTCTATTTTGACCACCCTGCTTTTGATAATTATCCTGTCGTAGGAATTTCTTGGGATCAAGCTCAAAAGTATTGTGAGTGGAGAACTTACCACCTAAGAGCAAATGATGAATCTGATTTTGATGTTCCTGCATTTAGACTTCCTACAGAAGCTGAATGGGAATATGCAGCTAAAGGTGGAAAAGACGTAGCAAAATATCCTTGGGGTGGTCCTTACCTCAAAAATAAAAGAGGCTGTTTGATGGCAAATTTCAAACCTGGGCGAGGTAATTACATCGATGATGGATTTGCTTATTCTGCTCCGGTCGATGTATTTGCTCCAAATGGTTTCGGATTATTTAATATGTCTGGGAACGTAGCTGAATGGGTTATGGATGCTTACAAAGCAACTGCTTCAGTAGACACTTGGGATCTCGACCCAGTATACAATGATCCGAACGAGCCAAGAAAGATTGTTCGTGGCGGAAGCTGGAAAGATATCGCTCATTACTTAGAGACGTCTACTCGTACTTATGAGTATCAAGATGTAGCCCAAGCTCATATTGGATTCAGAACAGCAATGACCTTCATCGGAAGATCTGGATCTATGGATGTAAAGACTTCAAAAAGAACCAAAAGATAATTCAAAACAACCTTAACCTTTAATTTCAAAATTCAAAAATGGCTAGCAAAGGCAACTTCTTTTATTCCAGTGTCATGCCCAAAATCTACGGTATTGGTGCTGCTGTCGTAATTCTTGGCGCAATGTTTAAAATCCTTGATTGGCAGGGGGCAAACTTGATGATTGGTGTGGGTTTGACCACAGAAGCAATCATATTCTTTCTTTCTGCTTTCGAGCCAAAACATGAAGAAATGGATTGGAGTAAAATCTATCCTGAATTAGCCGAAGGCGCTCCAGCTAAAAAATCAAAGGGTGGTGACGAAGTATCTGCCAAATTGGATGAAATGCTTTCTAAGGCTAAAATCGGTCCTGAATTGATTGAAAGCCTAGGAAAAGGAATGCAAAATCTAGCAGTATCAGCTGAAAAGATGGGCAATCTTTCTGATGCCGCTGTCGCTACCAATGAATATGCAACAAACGTAAAATCTGCTGCAAAAACTCTAGCAGATATGAATGTTTCTTACGGTAAAACAGCTGCTGCTCTCACTGAAATGTCTTCAGCTTCTACAGATGCAAAAGCATATCATACCCAGATCCAGACTGTCACCAAAAATCTTTCCGCTTTGAATGCAGTGTATGAAATGGAGTTGCAGGATGCGAATAGCCATGTAAAGACATTGAATAAATTTTACAGCAATATGTCTACTGCTATGGCAGGAATCACAGAAGCAGGTAAAGAAACAGAGGCCTTTAAAAATGAATTGGCCAAGTTGAACCAAAACGTAAGCTCGCTCAATAAAATTTATGGCGGAATGCTTTCTGCTATGAAAGGTTAATCGGATCTCTCACATCTAAGTTGATATAATATAAAAAGATGGCAGGAGCTAAAGAGTCACCTAGGCAACGGATGATCGGAATGATGTACCTTGTTTTGACGGCATTGCTGGCATTGCAGGTAAGTAATCAGATCCTCCAAAAGTTCGTTCTCCTAAACGATGGGATGGAGCGTACATCAAGAAATTATATTCTGAAAAATGAATCCACAGTGGGTTCAATCGAATATACAGTAGAGCAGCAGGGCAACAACGAAAGAGATGTTCCAAAAGTGGCAGCTGCTAAAAAAGTAAGAGAGGCTACTAAGGAAATTTATGATTACCTCGAGACATTGAAGCAAGAATTGATTGTTCAATCCAATGCCAAAAATGAGGAAGGTAATTTTGTCAATGCTTCTTTGAAAAACACAGAAGTGACAGGTAACATGTTTGCTAATAATGGCAAAGGTGAAGAGATGAAGCAAAAGCTTAATGAATACCCTAAAACAATAGAGGGTATTTTGAGTGGCTTAGGTATCACTGATGTTACTTTCAAACCTATCGCTCGTGATGCAGCTGAGATCGACCTTTTTGCTAATGATAGAGAAGCAAAAAATAAGAGCTTTGTTGCACTCACTTTCGTGAAATCTCCAGTAGGAGCCGTTATTGCACTTATTTCTCAATTTCAAAATGAAGTATTGAATATAGAGAGTGAGTCTTTAACTACCATTGCTAATACGATTGGTTCGTTTTATTTCAAGGCAGATATCACCGAGGCTAAAATTTCAGCTGTTTCCAATGTAGTTGCTGCAGGTACTAAATTTGAAGGTACCATGTTTATAGCATCTTCTTCTTCATCTGCGATCCCTACCATGTCTATTGATGGAAGAGCTGTGCCAGTTGATGAAAAGGGATTTGGAAAGATTGAATTTACAGCTACACCCGCTGGACAGTATGACGATAAAGGACTTGCTAAGAAAGTGATTAAAGGTCAGATCGTAACTAATGTTGGGGGTGAGGACAAAGTGCTTCCGGTAGAATATGAATATTTTGTAGCACAGCCGGTAATCAAGGTTTCCTCTGAGGTTGTTCAACAATTGTATGCAGATTGCGCAAACGAACTTTTAATCGAAGTTCCAGCTCTTGGAAACACTTATTCTCCTGAGTTTAATGTGGCAAATGGTCAACCAATTAAAGGTAGCAGACCTGGTCAAGTAACTATTATTCCTGGGGCATCTGGAAAAGTTACTATCGGAGTGAATAGTGGTGGCAATAAAATTGGCGACGTTGTATTTGATATCAAGCCTGTACCTGCTCCTACGATTCGTGCGGTAGGTTCAAATGGTGCAGAATTGGATATGAGCCAAGCGCAAGCTATCAATGTATTGAGTGGAATGAAGATCGTCGCTAAAGCTGAGCCAACATTCGCAAGAACAATGGCGAAAGATTCCAACTTCGAGGTATCTGGAGGTGAGCTGATTTTGCTTAGAAGCGAGGTTCCGAGAGCTACAGTTCCTATTGGATCTGGTATGCGTTCTCTCTTGGAAAGTGCAAAACCAGGTGACGATATCGTTGTTCGAGTTACTCAGGTTACCCGTACCAACTTTAGAGGAAATAAAATTAATTCTGAGCAAAGAGAAATTCTTCGAATTGCTATCAAGTAATAAGAGGTTTTAAATTACCTAGATATGAAAAGATTTGTCCAATATGTCTATTTGACTCTCCTTGTGGCCTTTGGTTTTGGTGCACAAGCTCAAGTGGCAACCTCTGTGAATCCTTCAGGATTTGGAGACAGACAATTCGCAATGGATACAGTTTATTCCAATAAGCGTATTCGTGAGGATGATAAGATGTACCAGATCTCTGTTTGGAGAAGGATAGATCTTAGAGAAAAATACAATCTTTCTCTCTATGGTTCAGGAGATAATAAATCTAATGGAATCGTAAATCATATCTACAAAGCTGTGGTTGATGAAAATGCTCTCGAAGTTTTCGCAGATGAAGGATTCACAAAGCCACTTTCCATTTCTGAGTTTCAAGAGAACTTTTGGCTTTCAGCAAATGGAGATTCTATCTTCACCAAGCAGCTTTATTACCTTGATTTCAAAGAAGACTTTGTATTCGATCGCCACCATTCTGATCTAGTGTTTGATATCAAATTCATAGAATTGGTAATGCCTTCGGTGACTAATGCAAATGCTGGTCAAAAGACAGTGGCCTACATTAGATATAAAGATTTTGTGAATTACTTCAAGAATCATCCTGAAGCCAGATGGATCAACTTCCAGAATATATCTAAAAGCCTAACTTACGATGAAGCTTTTGAATCAAGACTGTTCAGATCTGTGGTAAGAAAGTTTACAAATCCGGATGAGGCTTTAATCGCTGATATGGTTAATGCTGATAATACGAACCCAGCGATGCAGGCATACATTGATGCGCTTGCCTTTGAATACAAATTATTAGAATTTGAAAACTCCCTTTGGGAGTGGTAAAAATAAAAGGGGCTTAGGCCCCTTTATTTTTTTCTATCCACTCAATTAGAATTTTTGCTTTTGAGGCACCCAAAAGGTTTGTGATCTCATCCTCTTGAGCATTTTGGATCTTTTTTACTGATTTAAAATGCTTCAGTAGTTTCTCAAGTGTACTTTCACCGATTCCAGGTATTTCGATCAATTGACTCTTAAATGCGTTTTTACTTCTAACATTTCTATGAAAAGTTATTGCAAATCGGTGTGCCTCGTCTCGGATGCGTTGCAGTAGTTTTAAGCTCTCGGATTTTTTATCAATATGAATTGGGTATGAATCACCTGGGAAATAAATTTCCTCCAACCTTTTGGCAATTCCGATGACAGGCATTTTGCCATAGATGCCCAGTTCTTGCAGAGCTTCTACCGCTGAGGATAGTTGGCCTTTTCCTCCATCTATCACCACCAATTTCGGTAAAGGCTTCTCTTCTTCTAAGAGCCTTTTGTACCGTCTGCCTACAATTTCCTTCATGCTTGCAAAGTCGTTAGGACCTTCTACCGTTTTAATATGGAAATGCCTATACTCTTTCACTGCTGCTTTGCCGTTG
>CALRRX020000223.1:0-5965 GCA_943370675.1 Reyranella massiliensis 521
TGTGACGACCTATGCTTGGACAGGTTCTGGATATGTAGTACCCTCGGCGGCTGCAAAAGCAGGTGTATTGGCATTAACGAGATCCTTGGCAGTGGAATGGGCCAAATACGGAATCCGATCTAATGCCATCGCCCCTGGTCCTTTTCCTACTGAAGGTGCATGGAGTAGATTGCTGCCGGGAGATTTGGTTAAAAAGTTTGACCCCGCCAAAAAAGTCCCCGTGGGAAGGGTGGGAGAGCATCAGGAACTAGCAAACCTGGCAGGCTACTTGGTCTCTGATTTTTCGGCTTATGTCAATGGAGAAGTGATCACCATTGATGGAGGAGAATGGCTAAAAGGTGCTGGCGAATTTAACAATCTGGATATGATACCTCAGGAAATGTGGGATATGATGGAGGCATCCCGCGGAAAAAAGCAATGAGCCCCAAAGTAATTTGGGGCTATTTGAAGTCAAAGTGGCAAATCAGAAACTTATGATTCTTGATTTTTGATCCCTCGTTCCCAAGTTTCATTTTGCTGGACAGATTCTTTGATGCTTTTTTTCAAAGAGGTGTCCAGCATTTGGGTTTCTTTTTTAAGGATGGACAAAAGCTTTTTGGTCTCTAGGGAGTTGTCTTCCAAATCAAGAATTTCCAAAACCCCTAAAATATTTGCCACTCTTGCTCTAAGGGAGTGGGACTGATGGAAGGCCAGATCCCTCAAAAAATAATGATGCTCTTTAAGCCAGATTTCTTGCTTCTTTTTTTCAGTGATATCGATAAGTAGTCCTTGGATTTTGACGGGCAAACCTGCTTCATTCCATTGGGTAGTTCTTCCAAAACCAATCACCCAAATCGTTTGCTTGCCCTTAGAAATTAGTCTAAATTCTTTTTTGAAAGGCAAATCTCCTGTGGAATGGGTGTGTGTATCGAGGCTTTTGACAAGACCTAAGTAATCTTCGGGATGGATATGTTTCCTCCAGGAAATTTTACCTGAAGCTTCTATTTCCTTTTGCTTATAACCTAAAATATGAGCTAGTCCATTGCTGATGGATTCTTCTTTGTTAGCTGGGTCAAAATCCCAAAATCCCAAAAGTTTATTCTCCAAAAGGGTATTAAGCAGTTCATTGGATTGATTTGTCCCTTCTATAAATTCCCCAATTCCCAAAGAATAGGGTTTAAGAGGTTCTAGTGGATGTCCAATTCCCAGGCATGTTCCATGGTCGTTGGAGATAAAGAAAAATTCCCATTTAGTAAGCTTAGTGCTGTCCTCAGGGTGATTGATTTTTTGGAGCTCTACGGTGAATGAAAGGTGGTTATTCTTCCACGCCTTTTGCCTTTGACTTTCGTATTTTGACCAATCTGATGATAGGAAGCAATCAGAGAAGGAAATTTCCTTTTCTTTAGAATCAAAAAGGGAAGGTACAGGTCCTACACCGGAATGTGCGGATAGCACCTTGCCAGAGTTATCCAGAGTGACCTGAAGAAAATACTCCGAGGACAAAACCAGATTTTCTAGAAGCTTTATGGATTTGAAATCCTGCATTCTGCCTGTTTCCTTTAGTTAAGATTGATGACAAAAATATAATAAAATATTTCGAAATACATAAATACATATTTAAAATGCAAGAAAGTGATTTGTATTTAAATAGAAAGGAATTCGGCGACCCTCAAAATAAAGGTAGAATCCTGTCTAATGCTGAAGCAAAAGCTATTTTGGATGATTGGGTCAAGAATGAGCGACTCAAAGTTCACATGAAGCAAGTCGCTCACCTAATGAGGTCCTATGCGGAAGGGTTGGGCTTGCCAGATTTGGAAATTGCCATGTGGCATCAGGCAGGTCTGCTTCATGATGCTGATTGGGATCAATGGCCTGAGCAGCATTGTGGAAAGATTATTGAAGAGCTCGAATCAAGAAATGTAGACCCAGCCATGATCCGTGCCATCGCCTCTCATGGCCCCCGGTTTTTTGGAGTGGAGCCTATTTACCTGATGGATAAGATGCTGTACGCCTTTGATGAATTGAGTGGCTTTGTACATGCTTACTCCCTGATGCGTCCTGAAGGATATATAGGTATGGAAGTAAAAGGTGTAAAAAAGCGGCTGAAAGACAAGACTTTTGCGGCCCAAGTCAGCCGGGAGGATATTCAAGATGCTTCTGTGAGAGCAGCTATATCGGTGGATGACCTGATCTCTTTTGTCATTACTCACCAAGCTGATGCAGATTTGAGCTAAAGCAAAAAGACCGCAGGACATTTGCCTGCGGTCTGAATTTTAGATTTCTTCTTCCTGATTCACCGGTCGAAAATTTCCCGGAGGCAATTGATCTTTGACTTCGTCTTTTTCAAAAGGGAAAACTTCCACAAGTGGACTTTCGGTGATGTCAGGTACTCTGAAACTGACCAGCATATTGCTCAAGCTTTCCTGAATTCGGTCATAGGCTTGTTTGACATCTTCAGCTGTTACGATCATGTATTGAGTTACTTTTTTCTCTTTTCCACTGTCTCCGTCGGCGATCAGATAGGTAACCTTACACTTGTGCCAGATGTCGGCATCCTCGTAGTAAAACACATCTACAATGTTACTCTTGCTGATCCCTGTTACTTGAAAATCCCCTCGTATCTGAGATCCAAGTCGGTCATAAAGGATGGCTTCGGCCTCCGTAAAAGAGACTGCATCTACCAAATATTGTTCTGAAATGCTTTTCAAAAGACCCTCTTCGGTCTCTTTGGCATATTTTACTTTACACAAAAACCAGATTCTCATGCTTTCATTTTTTAAGAGTTCGAATCTACCTTATCTCAGCTTATCGCTTCATAAAAACGAGAGATTAATTTTCTTTTCTGCTGGGTAAATCAAAGTTGAACCTGATTGCCAGTGATCTGCCATCAAAATCCAAAAGATCAACTTTTCCTTTTTTGGAATGCAGTTTTAAAAAGAAGTATCTTAATTAGACAATAAACCCTTATGAAAGATCGGATTCTTTACAGCTTTCCTGTTCAGCTACTTTTGCTCCACTTGAGAAAAAATCTGGCCTTACTCTTAATTTGGGGGCTTCTAATTTCGATCGTTGGTGAAGGTTTCGGGGTAGTTTTAGGTATTCCATTTTTGTTTTTGGATCCGGAATACCTCCATGAAGTTTCTTGGTTGAGTTTCTTTTTGATGGGAATCGGCTTAGCTATGTTTACCATGGCTTTTCACATGACTACCTATATTTTGGAAGGTCGCCGATTTAAGTTCTTGGCTGTTTTGAAGCGTCCATTTATTCACTTCTGCATCAACAACTCCATCGTCCCTTTCGCTTTTTATCTTTTCTATACGGTCAGATTTATAGCATTTCAACTAAGCAATGACTTGCCATCTGATTGGGATGTGGCTTTTCTTTATTTAGGTTTTGCAGGAGGGAGTATACTCGCTTACGCATTGATTTTTGGGTATTTCGGACTTACCAATAAAGATTTCTTTTTGATTTTTTCTGAAACAGTAAATCTGCGTTTTAGAAAATCAAGGTCCGTAAAAAAAGGACTGCTCAGTAAGTTCAAAACCTCAGAAAAAGAGGTCAATACCGTAAGATTTTTTCTAAATCTGAATCTCAAACTCGTCGAAGTTAGGCCTGATATTTCAAGGTTTGAAACAGCCCATCTATTGAGAGTTTTCAATCAAAATCACCTGCACTTGTTTTTCATTCAAGTGTTTTTGATTTCTGTTGTTTTGTTTTTGGGTGTTTTCAAAGAACAGGAAATTTTACAGTTTCCTGCCGCTGTAAGCGCCATGTTTTTGCTTTCTATCTTGGTCATGGCTGTCGGTGCCATCAGCTTCTGGTTGAGAAACTGGGCTACGTTTGTTGTTTTTACACTGATTCTTCTGGCTAATTATTTCTCTAATTTTTCCTTACTGAACAGGCCTCATGAAGCGTTTGGATTAGATTATTCTGCACCTGCTGCTTCTTACACCCTAGACCGTTTGGATGCTCTGACCCATCCTGATACTACTAAAAAAGACAAAGAAAATGTGATCCGGATTTTGGAAAACTGGAAGGCTAAATTCCCAAATGATTCCCTTCCTAAATTGGTGATCGTATCTGCCAGTGGAGGAGGGCAACGTGCGGCACTTTGGACGTTACGGGTTTTGCAGGAGATCCACCAGATTACGGAGGGGGAAGTGACCAGTCTATCTGTGTTATACACAGGTGCTTCTGGCGGGGTTTTGGGAGAAGCTTTTTTTAGAGAGCTTTATCTTCGCTCCCAGTCAGATCGGGATCTCGATCCTACAGATTCTGTTTTCCTAGATCAAATCGCTTCTGATAATCTCAATCCGATCATTTTCACCCTTTTGGTAAATGATCTGCTGATCAGAAATCAGAAATTCGACTATCGAGGCAGAAGTTATCTGAAAGACAGAGGTTTTGCTTTCGAAGATCAACTCAATAAAAATACAAAAGGCATTTTGGATAAGCCCTTAAAAGACTACCAACTGCCTGAAGCGAAAGCTCAAATTCCCATGATGCCGGTGACGGCATTAATTACTAATGATGGGAGGAAACTGATCATCTCTCCTCATTCGATGTCTTTTTTGGGTGTCTCAGCAGAAGGTATTTCAGGAGAAGCTGAGAAAAAGCAATCCATTGATTTTCGGAGATTTTTTGCCAATCATGATCCAGACAACCTACGCTTCTTGAGTGCTCTTAGAATGAGTGCGACGTTTCCTTTTATAACCCCAAATGTGGAGCTTCCTTCCGCTCCTGTCATGATGACCATGGATACAGGGCTTTCTGATAATTTTGGAATACAGGATGCGTTGCGATTTGTTTATGTGTTCAAGGATTGGATTGCGAAAAACACTAGTGGCGTGGTGATGATCACTATTCGGGATTCTGAAAAAAATGAAGAAATCCCGGCGAAGGATTTACCTCGGATTCTAGAAAAAGTCCTCACTCCGTTGAAAAATATTTCTGTCAATTGGGGTAATGTGCAGACGATCCAAAATGAGGTACTGTTCAATTATTTATCTGAATCAATGCCTTTTGGGGTGGAAAGGATAGAGTTTGAGTACTCACCAACAAAAATTATTTCCAACTCTGCAGAAGATCATGCAGATGTCAGTCCTAGAGCCTCCCTCAACTGGAGGCTGACAGCAAGAGAGAAAAGGTCCATTGTGTCCAGTCTAAATACTCCGGACAATCTTCGATCCTTGAAAAGAGTAGAGGAGCTTTTTGGCAACAAAAAAGAATAGGGCCAGTCGCCCGGCCCTAGTTTTGATCAATAAGCGATTCCTATTCGCTTGTAGATGAAGTGCATCAGCCAAGCAGGACCTACCATTAAGAATTGCAAATCTTTAAAGAAGGAAGGCTTTTTTCCTTCGATTTTGTGCCCATAAAATTGGAAAATCCATGCAATCACAAATATTCCTAGACTGATTAGTCCAAGTTTACCGGGAAATGCAAGAGACAGGAAATTGGCAAGGGCTAAACAAAAAGCGGAGAATAGTAACATCCCCAAGGTCAGGGAAACAGAAAGTGAGAGGTAGTAAAATAAGACAAGGAGTAATACCAAAGTTGCCCAGTTGGCAAAATTGCCCATGAATGGGAGTAGTCCTGCCAAAAAGCCGGAAGGAATGCTAAATATCAATCCAACAATGCTGAAAAAAATGGCGGGGACACAGACCCAATGGATAAGCTTATTGGTGTCGTTTTGGTGGCTTTCTCCATATTCGGAAAGCAATTCATCAATTTTTCTCATGGTATTTTGGGTTTAATTAAGCTAGATTCGGCACAAATTAACCAACTCGCGTCAAATATTAAATCTTCTCAAATCATGTTGAGTTATTGGGAGCAAAAAAACTTTTTAACCTACGACCTTATTGTGATTGGCTCCGGATTTACGGGTTTATCCACTGCGATTCATTTCAAAAAGCAATTCCCAAAAGCTAAAGTTCTTGTTTTGGAGAAGGGGAATTTTCCAACAGGAGCAAGTACCAAAAATGCCGGG
>CALRRX020000224.1:0-5931 GCA_943370675.1 Reyranella massiliensis 521
AGGCACTATTGGATCGGATAAAAAAGCTGTCTTCGAAAATGAAACTATGAGAAGAGCTTGGCTTTTTTCTGCCAAAATCGGAAAGGTTTGTACTTTGATTATTTACTTTTTTTGACTTGAATATTTCGTCTAGATCAAAGTTATTCCCAGTGACTCTTGATCGAATAGGTTTGTTTTTTTTCGTGGAGAGATTAAAAAACAGAGGGATTTCATCAGATTTCGATTCTTTTTGATCGCTTTCCTCGTAGCGCTTTTCAACAGGTTTTTCGTGTTCGATTTTACTTTTTTGAATATCCAAAAAGGCGTATGAACTCAATTCCTGACACATTGGGTCTAGGTGATCATTTGGGTAAAGTTGAGTCCACTTTACCTCATAGCCATGGGATTCCAATAGCCCTTTGAGGTGGTTAGCTTGTGGGAGTTCATTTTGAAAAATGAAGATGTTTAGAGTTTCCAATTTTTTAGCTGTTAAATAAGTTGGATGTTACTAGGTCGTTTTTCAGTGCAATAGCATTGATTTTATATGGCTGTTTTGAAGAAAAATCCTGTTCAGTTTTAAAAAAGGATTGTATTCTTTTTCTTCCAGAAAGCCCTCTGAATAGAAAAAAGGAATAGGAGTAAAGGCTTTCTCCTGAAGTAGAGGGTAGGATTTTACCAAGGGTTCAACGAGATGTTGTAAAAAAGCCTAGGCGTGTCTATCCAAATTAATCTTGCAAAGAGGCAAGCATAACTCTTGGAGTTTATTCACCTAAAGGCTGGTTCACAGGTAGTTGTCAGCTGGTTGACAAGACTTTTGAAGAAAAGCATACCCCAAATTCAGATCGCTGCCAAATACAGCAATACTCATTGGAGGAGTTGAAATATACCGGGTAGAGCGTCCCTGCTTCGACTTCGGGTTTGTATTTTCATAATCGATTGAGTTAGTTGATTCTAAACAATCGAATCTATTTACAAAGCCCCTAGAAGGCCTCCGGTTGGGGAGTAACACACGTAGATTGTGAAGGAAAGGCGAAAAAATGTCAATCTGGCTATTACAGCATTTTGATCTGCTGTAATAGCCAGCTGTATTGATTTCGGCTTATTGGAATTTCTTTACCTGATATATGCACCGACTCAGACTGAATACTGTCGATCTCGGCCAGGTTGATCAAGTAGGATTTGTGGATTCTTACAAACCGATTGGTATCCAATTTTCCTTCCAGTTCCTTTAGCGTAGACCGGATGACAAATTTTTTGTCTTTGGCGAATACTTGGGTGTAATTGGCATCTGCTTCCAGATAGATAATGTCTTGCAACTTGAGTTTGACCAGCATTCCGTTCGTGCGGATAAAGAGACTGTCGTTGAGTACAAAATCCTGAGCGTTTTCCTCTTCCTTTTTTCTAGACTGTTCCTTTGTAAAGTTGGCCATGGCAAGTTCGATGCCAGCTAGGATTTCCTTTTCGTTGAATGGTTTGACCAAATAGCCGTACGGATTCACTTCTTTGGCTCGGTTGATTGTATGGATGTCTGCATGGGAAGTAAGCATGATAAATGGCAGGTGGTAATTTTCATTGATCTCTGCCGCCAATTCAATTCCGTCCTTTCCGCCTTTGATCTGGATATCCAACAGTGCAAGATCAGGAGACTTTTCATCAATCAAGGCCAAAGCTTCCCGACTGCTGATGGCGATTCCGCATACTTCATAGCCTAGTTCTTCCAAGATCTCCTTCAGGTCTTCGGCGATGACCAGTTCATCCTCTACGATTAAAATTTTAAGCTTGCCCAATTTTCAAGATGGATATGATTTCAAAAACTAACTCTAAAACTAGGTACTTGATCCGATAAGTATCGAGAAAATTATTTTCATTTATCATTTTTGAATAGATAAAAATGATTGGATTTTAAACTGATTTAAAATGCTCTTTGAAAAATGAGGGATGAATTTTTAAGCAGCCAAATCAAGTTCGGTAAACTCGATCTCAAAGGATGCCCCTGGCTGAGAGACGATTTTGAGCTGTCCGTTGATCTGTCTGGTAAGGGTTTTTACGAGTTTTAATCCAAGAGATTTTGCATTTTCAATATCTAACTGATCATCGAGACCCTTGCCTGTATCTTTAATCAAGAGGGTGTACGAACCTGGGTCTTTTTGGGAAAAATTAATGATGATCTCGCCATGATTACTGCCCTCAAACGCATATTTAAGAGCGTTAGACAATAGTTCATTGGTAATCAATCCCAAAGGCACGGCCATGTCCATATCCAGATTGATGTCAGCTGCATGTATAGTGATCTTGATGTCCTTATCTGACCGATAGGTCTGGGTCAAAAAGTCGCTCAACTGCTGGATATATTCCTGCATGTTGATCTTTGAGAGGTTTTCATATTGGTAAAGCTTCTCGTGGATCAAGGCCATAGTTTTTACCCGGCTTTGACTTTCCTTCATGGCATCTTTCATCTTTTCATCTTTCAGACCTCGAGTTTGCATACTCAGCAAACTTGATATGATCTGCAGGTTGTTTTTTACCCGATGGTGAATTTCTTTGAGCAATAATTCTCGCTCTGCATTTTGCTTGGCGATTTCCGCGTTTTTTATTTCTAATTCTTGGTTGTGTTTTTTGCGTTGGGTGGCTTGTCTGAAAAACAATCCCGAAACCCCCAAGAGAATTACCAATCCGGCTGCAGCTAAGTAAATTTGTGCTTGTTGCTTGTCTGCCCGTAGGTTTTGCAACTCCTTTTCTTTTTCTAAGTCTGCAATTGATTTATCTTTTTTCTCGGTTTCGTATTGGGTTTCTAGTTCTGCCAGCTGTTTGTTTTTGGTTTCATTGAACACAGAGTCTTTGTAAGCTTGGTATAGCGTAAGGTTTTCAAAGGCGCTCTTGTAATCCCCGATTTTCTGATAGGTCTCTGCCAAACCCTGATAGGATTCCCTCAGGTCAACGGCGATATTGAGCTTTTTTCTAACTACAAGTGATCGTTCAATATAGTCTAGCGCAGAGGTATAGTTGCCTAGTTTGTTGTAGGCAAATCCAATATTGAAAAGATAACCGGCATAATTTTGAGATTCTTTATCATCAAATCTTTCAAGTGCCTTTTTAAAGTAAGTGATGGCTTGATCGTAATTTTTCCTTTCAAATTCGACGTTTCCGAGAGTGCCATAGGAAATACCAACTTCTTCAGTAAATCCTTGTGATTCAAAATAGCTAAGGCATTCTTGGGTATAATAGACAGCAGAGTCCAAATAGGATGAGCCCAAATGATACATGGCTAAAGCTGAATTGACATTGGCAATATCCAGTAGGTTTTCGGACTTTTTCAGGTAGTGTTTACCTGTAAGCAAGGCCTTGTACTCTTTTTCTTTTTCCCCTTTATACTCATAGACTACAGCCAGTTTGTAATGCATCTTGCCGATTCCAGCTTCATTTTTGTTATGTTCCGCTATTCTGAGTCCTTTCAATAATTCCTTTAATCCTTCATCCTGTCTGTTAAGGTAACTCAGAGCTATTTGTTTGTTTATATACAGACCTATCCACCGGTTGTCCATTGGGTCGAGGTAGGTGCCTAGTAGTGAGTCCGCCTTTAGGAAATAGTCAAGTGCTTTTTGATTTTCCGAAAGTTGGATATAAGCCAATCCAATGTTTTCATGGACACTTGCCAGCGAAGGGATATCTTTATCCTTTTCGAAAATCGGTAAGGCCTCCCTGTAATTAAGAATGGCAGAGTCATAATAACCTCCCTTCTCCTGCATAATGCCAAGGTTCATGGTCATGCCTGCTACTCGGTTGGAGAGCTTGGCTTGCTCATAGTGTGCTCTTGCCTTTTTGAATGCACTCTTGGATGCTTTGATATCACCTCTGTAAAATTCCATAGTGCCAAGCGCACGTTCCAGGTCACCGAGAATTTCTGGGGAGGGGATCTCTTTTCCACGTTTCAAAGCAGACTTATAGAAATCAAAATAGCTGTTTTCTATTTCTTCATACCCTTTGTCTTCAATACGGTATACGGTTTTTTTAGCCTCTTCGAATTGTTTGACTTTCACCTGTGTCCAAAAAATCTTTTCGTAATAGCTTAAGGAGTCTTTAGCCCAAGGGCTTTGGAATGAAAAAGAGTGGGTTGCGGTGAAAAATCCCGCCAAAAAGAGCAAGGTCTTTGTAAAATTCTTCATAACAAGATCTATAAAATAATGCCCAAGTAAATGTTAAAACAGTCATTAGCTGATAAATCAGTTAAAAATGATCTTCACTTGGCTGTTCCAAAGTAAACATCTTATCCCTGATATTTAAACAGGTTGATTGGATTTATCTTTTTGATTTTCAGGAGGAGTTGGAAGCCATCCTAGTGGTATCTTCTTAAAAAATTAGCGAAAAAAGTTCATGTTAGGATAGGGAATAACTATTCTTCTATATCAATGTACTAGTGTAATAGTTTTTTTTCAGTAAACTTCTCAAAGTGCATGAACCCCAAACACCTTCGTGTTTTTCTGTCTTCGTAGCTAGCAATCTTTCATTCAAAACTCACCACCCGTCCATCCTCCATCTCGATCGTCCGGTCGGTGCCTGCGGCAAATTCAGGGTCGTGGGTCACGATCAACATCGTCTGTCCAAAGTCCTGAGCCAGTTCCTTGAATTTGGCGTAGACGATGTCTGAATTCTTCTTGTCCAGATTACCCGTGGGCTCATCACCCATGATGAGCAAGGGATCATTGATCAAGGCGCGGGCGATGGCCACCCGCTGCTTTTGGCCACCGGAGAGTTGATTTGCCTTTTTCAAGGCATGGTCCTGCATGTCAAAAATCCGAAGCTTTTCCATGGCACGGTGCTCGATCTCCTCTCGGGTGTATTTCCCAAGCTTGAGTGCGGGAATCATCACATTTTCCAACGTAGAAAACTCGTGCAGCAGGTAATGAAACTGAAACACAAATCCGATTTTCTCATTTCTGAGCTGGGAAAGGTAGGTAGCTGACTTGCCTGTGATCAACTCTCCATCGAGGTAAAGTTGCCCTTGGTAGTCCGTGTCCATCGTGGATAGGATGTAGAGCAGGGTGGATTTGCCACAGCCGGATTTGCCCACCACAGATACAAATTCCCCACGATTGATCTGAATACTCACCTGATTCAGTACCTGGGTAGTGGTAGCATTGACAAAAAACTTGTCGATTTGTCTGGCTTCGAGGACGGTCATAATGGGTATCATTTACCTCTGATGATTTCTACCGGATCGACGCTGGAGGCCTTTCTTGCAGGGAAATACCCTGCAAAGTAGGTCGTGATCAGGCTGAAGCAGCCACCGATGAGGTAGTACTTGGGATTATAGTCCACAGGAAAGGTCTTGATGGTGGGCAATGCCTGCGTCTCAAAGGGTATCTGATCAATCGTGAGTCCTGCCAGGTAGCCAAAAATCAACCCGACCACTCCGCCAACTACGCCGATGCTCAGTGCGATAGTGATGAATACCCGATTAACATCCTGGGGGCTAAACCCGATGGCTTTGAGAATCGCGATGGTGTCCAGCTTCTCATAGATCATCATGTTGAGGATGTTATAAATCCCAAAACCAGAGACAACCAATAGCGTAATTCCCACCGCATAGCTAATCAAATTCCTGACTTGGGTGCCTGTTTCAAACTGGGCATTCACAGTTTGGATGTCGTCCGCGTCGATTTGAAACACTTCTTCCAATTCCTTTGCCATCGAAGGCGCCTGGTTGAAATCATGGAGCTTCACCTGGATGTCGGTGATGTAGGAGGGAGCTTCGCCGAGCATTTTCTGTACTGTCGAAATCGAAGCATAGCTGTTCACATTGTCAAAATCACCCAAGCCGCTTTGGAAATAGCCCACCACTTTGAGCTGCATCCTGTTGCCTTGGGCTGTGGTGACTTGGATCACATCGCCAATCGAAGCCATCATTCGGTCTGCCGCGCCTTTTCCCAGGATGATGGTATTGGTTTGATTTAG
>CALRRX020000225.1:0-5926 GCA_943370675.1 Reyranella massiliensis 521
TCGGGTAAGGAATATGTCTTCAAAAAAGGCAGCCTTTATAAAGCTATCCGCGCTTCAGGCAGCATACCTTCTGTATTTTTGCCCGCAAAAATTGACAAATACCATTTCATAGACGGAGGTGTACTCAATCCTGTGCCCATATCCCTTCTTTCAGATCCTGAAAAAAGCCTCGTAGTAGTCGTAGATGTAAATGGTCTGGAAAATGAATTTATCCCAGCTCCCAAGAAAGACGAGTCCGGAAAGCAATTCATTTCCTTACCGGGTTGGCTGAAAGACTACCAATCGAAAATGCGCCAGTTTTTTCCTGAAGAAAAGAAAGCAGAGTCCAAAGCAGCCTATTCTTCCTTGGAGTTAGTAACCCGTTCATTTGACCTGCTTCAGGATCGTTTTTGCGAGCTTTTGCTGGAAAAATATCCTGTAGATGTGAAAATCAAGATTTCTAGAAAGCAAGCTGGCACCTTGGAGTTTCACCGATCTGCCGAAATGATCGAAATCGGCCGAATCAAGACCAAAGAAGCCATAGACCAACTCGAGCATGGAAATCAATGAGCTAAATCGCCTCTTGGGCAATGTGGATATCTACCTTTTGGATCAGATCCTAAAGGGTAGATTTACCAAAGCGATGAAAATTCTGGATGCAGGATGCGGAGAAGGAAGAAATGCGGTCTATTTTATCCAAAAAGACTATCCGGTTTTTGGAATTGACCCCAATGAAGTCGCAATCCAATATTGCAGATATCTGGCTACAAGCTTAAATACCAGGTTTGATAGCCATCGCTTTCAAGTAGGTCGGCTTGAAGCCATCCCATTTCATTCTGGTGCATTCGATGCAGTGATCTGCTCGGCAGTACTTCACTTTGCAGAAAATGTGGATAACTTCTGGCAAATGATCCAAGAAATCCATCGAGTACTTAAATCAGGAGGAGTTTTTTGGTTCAGAATGACAACTGCTTTTGGAGGGATTTTGGAGCAAAGCCAAGCTGTGGGAAACAGAAAATATGTCCTTCCTGATGGATCTGAACGGTTTATTTTTCTTCCAGCCTATGTGGATAAGTTGGAGAAAATGGGATTTCGATTTTTGGAACCCATGAAGACTGTCCTGATTCCAGGGCAACGGGAAATGGGGGTTTTTGTGTTGGAGAAAATATAGAAACAAGAAGCGAGAGACAAGAAACAAGACTGATCTGTCCCTGTTTTCATGGGTCTTGTCTCTCGCATCTTGTATCTTGTTTCTAAATAGATTTCCGAATTCAATATCTTCATCCATTCATCTTCTTATAGATCCATGACTCTCCAATACGCCCTCGAACTAATCGGCACTTTTGTATTTGCCATTTCCGGAGCGTTGGCTGTGAGAGAAAAAGAGCATGACCTATTTGGCGCAGGGTTTACAGGATTTATCACAGCTATAGGCGGTGGTACACTTCGAGACATTTTATTGAATAGTTATCCCTTAGTTTGGATCGGAGACATTTACTTTTTGTATTCCATACTTGCCGGTATCTTGGCAGCCTTTGTTTTTCCGGATTTCTTGAGCCGCCTGCGAAAAACCTTTTTCCTTTTTGACACCTTAGGGATTGGTTTTTTCACTGTTTTAGGAGTAGAAAAAGCACTGAATTTGGGCGTCAGACCAGAAATTGCTGCGATTATGGGGATGTTTACAGCCGTGATGGGTGGAGTCATCCGAGACACCCTGACCAATGAAATTCCAATTCTCTTCCGAAAAGAAATTTATGCCTCGGCCTGCCTTGCCGGTGCAGTGATTTATTTGTTGTTGGATTATTTGGGATTAGACCGAAATTACAATCTGCTAATTTCCATGAGTGTGATCATTTCGATTCGGCTAATTGCCATGAAGTATAAGCTGAGTTTGCCGACTTTGGATTGATTCCTAGTGAGAAAGAAAAATTTTTATTACGCGCTTACTTTTGAAAGTTTAAAAAGTTAATTTCCAAAAGCATTTTATTTGTTTTAGAACAATTGAAACTGGTCAAATCATAATCCATCTATTTTTCAACATTAATTTAATGAGTACCAAAACAGAAAAAGTAAACTGGAAAGCTGTTTTTGATCCAAGATCATTGGTTTTGATCATTTTGGGAGTGTTTTGTGCAGCGATTGCATTGGAAGCATTTATGCTTCCCAACAAATTTTTAGATGGAGGAGTAACTGGGATTTCCATCATTGTCAACCTCCACTATGATGTAAGTCTTAATTTCCTTTTGGTCGTAATTAACTCTCCTTTTTTTGTGATGGCATGGAAAAAGATAGGCAAGACCTTCACCGTACAGTCCATTTTCTCTGTGTTTCTCTTAGTATTGGTTTTAGAATTCCTTGAAATCCCTCCTGTCACAGATGATAAAGTTCTGATCGCAATATTTGGTGGAGTCCTGATGGGAACAGGAATAGGCCTGATCATTAGAGGTGGCGGACTTATCGATGGTTTTGAGGTGATTACGACTTATTTTCAGAAAAATTCCGCCCTATCGGCCAGTGAAATCACCATTTTCCTTAATTCCTTGATCATGTTATTTGCAGCCTTGTTTTTCGGCATCGAAGCTGCGATGTACTCCATTTTGACCTATTTCACCGCGATCAAAATGACGGACTATGTGGTCGAAGGCTTTGAAGAATATACTGCGCTTACTATCATCTCAAAGGAAGATGATAAAGTGAAAGAGCTGATTGTGAAGGAATTTGGAAAAGCAATCTCGGTATACAAAGGAGAAAGAGGCTATCTTCCCGATACTTTCCACATCCATCATCCCTGCGACATCATCATGACGGTAGTCACCCGACTTGAAGTCCACCGAATCAAATTGGCCATACAAGAAATAGATCCCAAGGCGTTCTTTTATGTACAGACCATCAAAGAGGTCAAAGGAGGGGTAGTCAAACAAATAGGCAGCAAACACAACTGATGGTTTTCGAAGAAATAAAAAACAGGATTTACGAAGACATTTTAGAAAAATTGCCTTCTCACCTCACTTACCATAATCTGAATCATACGGCTTATGTGCTTGAAAAAGCAGTCTTTCTTGCTGAACAATCCGGGGTAAGTTCATCCGATTTGGAATTACTCAAACTAGCAGCCCTCTTTCACGACACCGGCTTCATTGACAATCCCAAAGACCACGAAGAAAAAGGATGCAAAATTGCCGAAAGCTACCTTACCAAAGGATATTCCCAGATAGAGCTGGACAAAATCTACGGGATGATCATGGCCACCAAAATTCCACAAAGCCCAAGCAATCACTTGGAAAGAATCTTGGCAGATGCCGACTTGGAATACTTGGGTACAGATCTTTTTGAACAAATCGGAGAAAGTCTTTTCACGGAACTCAAGCATTTCAACCCCAATTTTACCGAGCAGGCTTGGGACGAATTGCAGCTGGTCTTTATGCAAAAGCACTTTTATCATACGGAGTATTGCCAAAAGCACCGCGAGCCCAAAAAGCAGGAAAATCTGCTGAAGGTGAAGAAAAGATTGGGGTTGGTTTAACCCTGAACTGCTTTAATGATTAAATCGAAAACTTCGATTGGCTGAATTTTATCAGCAGATATTAAACTGGGATCCCCCACCAAAATCGGCTTGTCCAAATCGGACTCAGGAATTCGACCATGGGCACCCTTCACCAAAGTCGCATCCAAAGGAATCACATCCATCAGGTAGCGGAAACCCAGCTTTTTCTTTAGGACTTTGGAGCCGATTTTCAGAATCGGAACCTTGATCGCAGGATCCAGGACGAGCTCCACCGGATCGTAACCGGGCTTGCGGTGAATATCCACGCAGCGAGCATAGTCAGGTGCCTTGGCATCATCCAGCCAGAAGTAGTAGGTAAACCAAGAATCTGCATCCGCGATTACGACCAAGTCTCCCGAGCGGGCATGATCGATGTGATAGTCTTTTTTACCTTGGGCATCAAGAACCTTTTCTACACCTGGAGTCTTTTCTAGCAGGGCCTTGACCTCGGCCAATTTGCTGTGATCGTTGACATGAATGTGCGCGACTTGGTGATCTGCTACCGCAAAAACTGCCGAGGTACCAGCGTCAAACGTCTCCCGACCCAACTCATTTTTCACCTGAATCCAGCCTTTTCTCGGAAAATCCGGTTGAGATGCACCGGCTTATTCACACTCGTGATGCCATACTCTGAAAGTAACAAGACCTCGGCACCCCGATTTTCAAAGAAGGTAATCAGGTCCTTGGCCAAATCGTCCAATTCACGGAGGTCTTTGGCAATCTTAGAAAAATCAATGCCGAATTTCTGCAAGTTGTAGTCCAGATGGGGAATGTAGATCAGATTGAGCGTGGGATTGTACCATTCCTCCACCTTCTTTGCTGCATCGGCAATCCACTTACTGGATTCGATCGTAGTATTTGGCCCCCAAAAGGTGAACAGCGGAAATTGCCCCAATTCGGCCTGAAGTCGATCACGCAGCTCCATCGGCTGACTGTGGCAATCAGGAAGCTTGCGTCCATCCGCCGGATATAGCGGACGCGGAGTCACCGCATAATCTGCAGAAGAGTACATGTTGTACCACCAGAACATGTTGGCTACCGTGAAATCGGGGTTTTCTCTCCGCAGGACTTCCCAGACTTTTTCGGCCTGTACGAGCTTGTTGGACTGACGCCAAAACTTGACTTCGCACTCATCTTGGAAGTACCAACCATTGCCTACGATGCCGTTTTCAGTCGGCCACTTTCCGGTCAGGTACACCGATTGGGCGGAGCAAGTCACCGCAGGAAGTACAGGCTCGACCACTGCTTGCTTTTTGGAAGAGATCCAGGTTTTCAAAAATGGGGTATGCTCTCCGATCACTCGGGGAGACAAGGCAACGATATCTAGGACGACGGTCTTTTTCATGGATTTAAATCATTTGGCAAAGCCAACTTTATTTACGAATTCAGATTTACGGTTTACGACCTATAATCGAACTTAAACCTTTATTCTAAAAAGGTTTAAGTCTGGGAAAAAGCCAAAAACTACTCTGCCCCTCGTAAATCGTAAATCAAAAATCGTAAATTCTTCGGTTACCGAGCTTGTCGAGGTGCCAACTCTTCTTTCACCCAACTCAACTCCCTAGCAATAGATTCTCCCAAAGTCAAATGGGTATCCTCGGGCAGCACTTCCCAAGTATAGGTTTCCACTTCCAGGTGTTTGGTAATGGCTGGATTGGATAAAATATGATTGAGTACAATGGAAATATCGGACTGCGTAGACTGGAAGGAGCCATAATTGTCCAAAAAGACGGGCACATGGAAGTGGATTCTCCATTCCAAATCCTTGGTTTTACCCAAATGCTCGATGGCCTGAGGCAAGTCCGGATAGGAGGCAAACTGCCCGTCTTTTGTTCTCGCCACGACCTGATGCAAGTAGGTCGATTCGGCAAATTCCTCCAAGCGTTTACTCAAAGTAAACCGCTCCACGGCAGGTTCTGGAATCATTACCTTCAGCGCAGCTGAAATCTGAATCTTTCCGATTTGTATTCCTGCTGCTGCCAGTTTTTGAAAGGTATCGGCTGGATTTTCATAGACGATGGCAAAATGACAAACGTCATAGCAGGCCTGAATGTGGGTTTTGATCAGCTTTTCTGCCTCCTCAGGAGAAATTCCAAGCTTTTCAGATAGGGTCGGTTTTCCTTTTGGCAAGAGCCAATTCTGAAAAAAGCTCACCAATTCATCTGAATTTTCCAGAATCCCATCGGGCTCGGGCTCGATGTCCAAATGGAGCAACTTGCCGGTTTCCTGATGGATTTTTGCCAATTCCTCTACTACTTCGATGAGGTGAGCGGTGGATTTCTCGATGGCTTCATTTTTTGCCTTTTCGGTAGCAAACCAATGTCGATAAGAAAGCGGGGAGGTGGAAATTCCTCCTTCCATTCCATCAGGAAGAAGCTGAGCCAAGATGTGAAAACTCCGAAG
>CALRRX020000226.1:0-5902 GCA_943370675.1 Reyranella massiliensis 521
ATTTACCAGCTTGCGTCAAAATCTTCTTTGGAAAAGGCAAAAGTTTGGATTGATAAACTCAAGCTTCCTCAAGCCAGTATTTTGGTTTATGTCGTTTCCACCTTGTTTTTTTGCTTGATTTGGGTTCTGCCTAGGGATTTGATATTCAATTCTCAATGGATTTTAGATATCCGATCCATCCCTTCCTTTGATTGGTTTAAAGGACTGAGTTTTTTGATTTTGTTTTTATGGGGTGCAGCCTATGTGCTTTTGAGTTTGACCCTGTTTAGCCTTTTGCTGAATATAAAAAAAGATAAAAATACCCTCTATCGCTACCTCTTAGCTGTTGCAGTTCCTGTTGTTTTCGGATTGTATTTCGTTGGCTTTTGGATGGGACTTGCGGCTTCTATTCATTTTGTTTTTCTATTCTCAATCATCAGGTTTGAGTTGTTTCAAAATGTCTTTCGGCTTGGATTAGATACCTTTTTGACGTTTTTCTATGCGTGTTTGATCACGGCGATAATTTCGGGTATTAGCACATTTCAAACTGAACGAGAACGACTCATCCAATCTAAGGTCAATTATGCCAACCAAAACCTCATCGAAAATGATGTAATGACCGAATTCTTTTTAGATGATATTTTTTCCAGGCTGAAAACTGACCTTTTTATTCAAAATCGTCTGGTGGATCCATTGCTTTCCAAAGATCCCATTGAGACCAAAATCAGAAAGATCTATTTGGATAATTACTTCGACCAGTTTGAGGTGGTGATTCGGGTTTTTTCTTCGAATGGGTCGCAAATCCTTGGTCCATCGGAAGGCGCTGATCTACGGGCTCTCCGACAATCTTTTGTCAAAAGTGATTATGCCACCAATGTTCGTGATCTTTATTTTGTCCGTGGCAAAGAGTCTAGCCTCAGCAATAAGTTTGTGGCATTTATCCCAATCGTGCGTGATAGTAATTTGTTGGGGACGATTTACTTGGAGCTTATCCAGTTGAGAATCCAACCAGGCAGTGTGTATCCCAAATTGTTGCTAGACAAAAAGTACGCGGAAAAGCTAGATCCAATTGCCTTTGATTATGCGGTGTTTAGAGAAGGAGAGTTGATTCGTAGTTCGGGTTCCTTCAATTTTTTCCAAGAAGAATTTCAAAATCAGCTGGAACGAGAGCAGCTCTTTAGCTCAGGAATTGTAAGCTTGGGCTATCACCATTTCGGTATTCGCAATGGTAGTGAGATCATCATCATCTCATCTCCGACACTTTCTGTTTCTCAGTTTTTTGGAAATATCTCCCTGTTTTTTGTGGCTTTCGTTTTTCTGACCTTCATGGCTATTCTGATCAACACGCTTTTTAAGGGCTATGAAAAATTCGAGTTTAATTACTCGACCAAGCTCCAACTCTACCTCAATTTTGCCTTCTTTTTCCCTATCATTATCATTTCGATCATCACGATTGGACTGCTAGCTGGCAGCTACAGAGATGATCTCAACAGGCAATACATTCAGAAAGCATCCTTGATTCAGAGTAACCTAGTTTCATTTTTCAGTTCTCAAGCTGCCAATGGCCTTGATCGTGATTTGCTTAATGAAGAAGTGAATTCTCTGGCCAATACGATTGCCAGTGATATCCATTTGTACACCAAGGATGGCTTTTTGGAAGCTTCTAACCGAAGCAACATTTTCGAAAAGAAAATCCTTGCTCCTCAGATCAACCCTCAGGCCCTTGCGGGCATCAAGGAGAAAAATCTCTCCCAAGTTTTGGTCGAAGAGCAGATCGGCAAGCTGAGGTACCAAAGTGTCTACCTTGCAGTGCCTTCTCAATTGGACCAGTCGGTAGTGGCTATTTTGGCTGTTCCGTTTTTCGAGTCAGAAGCGGAATTGAATTCCTTGATTTCGGATGTACTGAGCAATATTTTCAATGCCTTTGTGGTCATTTTCATCCTTTTCCTGATTGTCTCTTCTTTTGTATCCAAAAACCTCACACTTCCATTCAAGCTTTTGACTCAAAAGCTAAAGACTACCAACCTCGAGAATAATGAACCGATGTACTGGGCTTCCAAGGATGAGATCGGGCTCTTGGTCAATGAATACAACAACATGCTCTATAAGTTGGAAGCCAGTAAAAAAGTCCTAGCATCCACTGAAAAGGAATCAGCCTGGAAAGAAATGGCCAAACAGGTCGCGCATGAAATCAAAAATCCGCTCACACCCATGAAGCTAACCCTTCAGCATTTGCTGAGGTTAGGACAAGAAGGGAAGTTGGAGGATCAAGATAAACTCAGAAAATCACTCGAAACCCTGATTCATCAAGTAGATGCGCTGAGTGGCATTGCTTCCTCATTTTCCACCTTTGCCAAAATGCCACTTCCGAAGAATGAGCTGATGAATTTTAAGTTGGTGCTCAATAAGGTGTTGGATCTGTTTACCAATGACAAGCGGGTGAAACTCGAGTTCCAAGATGACTCTTACACCGAGGACATTCCGATCATGGGGGATGATAAACTTTTTGGCAGGGTGATTTCTAATTTGATTATCAACGGGATTCAGGCAGTTGAGCCGGGTAAACTCCCTCAGATTAAAATTTGGCTGTGGATGACCGATCAGGCGGTGTTTTTGGAGATCAACGACAATGGAAAAGGGATTGCTCCCGAGCTTAAGGATAAGATCTTTATCCCTAATTTTAGCACCAAAAGTCAGGGCTCAGGCCTTGGGCTAGCCATCGCCAAAAGCGGAGTGGAGACTGCTGGTGGTAAAATCTGGTTTGAGACCGAACTTGGAAAAGGCACGACCTTTTACCTCACTTTTCCACTGATTCAATAATTTAGGCTTTTTAGTACCTTGAAAGAAAATGCCTTGAAGGGTCTTATGTGCCGGTCGATCTTTTTCCTGTTGTGTTTAATGGTCTTGGTCATCGACGTCCAAGCCCAGGAAAAATGCAGATGGATCCCGTCCTCTGAGGCAGAGACTCACTTTGAACTGGATTCTCTCACGGCAATCGAAGCCAGCATCAGGGTCACAGATCGCCTTGGTAAAAGCTATCCATTTTCTTATTCGATTTCCAACAGGTCACTTCTCGTGAGATTTGATCAAGAGGAAAGGCCAGATTCCTTATTGATTTGCTATAAAACTTTGTCAGTCAGACTTGATCGAGTGGTTGCAAATCGCCGTCTTGAATTGGACTATGATTCTACAGCCAGATTCAAAGACAACCGAATCAAAGAGCCGACTCAGTTGAATATTCAAGAAGAACTTTTTCCAAGTTCCACACTTTACAAAACAGGAAGTATTACCCGCGGGGTTTCGTTTGGCAATACTCAAAATGTCTTTGTCAACTCCGCGCTGAATCTGCAGCTCGAGGGGGATATCGGTGAAAATCTTAAAATCCGAGCAAGCATTACCGATCAGAATGTTCCTTTTCAGCCTGAGGGAAATACCCAACAAATCCAAGATTTTGACAATGTACTGATCGAATTATACAATGATCGCTTCAAGCTAGCCGCAGGTGACGTGGTGCTTCAGCAGCGGCAGTCGGAGTTTTTGAGGTATTATAAAAATGTCCAGGGGCTTCAGCTTACCACGACTTACAAGCCTCGAGACGGATGGGAGGCCAGTACGCAAGGGTTTGCTTCCGTGGCCAAAGGCAAATTTGCTTCGGTTCAAGTCCCTATTCTCGAAGGGGTTTTGGGTCCTTATCGGGTCAATGGTCCCAACGGGGAGCGGTTTGTGATCATTATGGCCAATTCGGAAAGAGTGTTTCTGGACGGTAGACTTCTGACTCGAGGTTTTAACGAGGATTATGTCATTGACTACAATCAGGCTGAAATCACCTTTACACCCAAAATCCTGATTACTCAATATTCAAGAGTTAGGGTCGATTTTGAATTTGCAGAGCGAAACTACTCGCGGTCCATCTTGGGGGTGAATCACCTTCAGACCAATGGAAAGGTAGATTTATACCTCAATCATTACCAAGAAAAAGACAATAGAAACAGACCGCTTTTCACGGAGTTTTCTCCAGCTGAGCAATCCCTTTTGGCCGCCGTCGGTGATGCCACGCAAAATGCCGTGATTCCTCGAATCGATTCCATCGCTTTTGATCCTACTCGGATCCTATATGAAAAAGTGGAAGATGTCGATGACCTTGGAAGGCCTGTTACTTTTTATCGCTATTCTACAGATCCCCAAAGAGCTCATTTTGTACTCGGCTTTTCTCAAGTTGGCGTGGGACAAGGTGACTACAAAAGAGTGAATCAGCTTTCCAATGGGACAGTGTTTGAATACGTGCCTCGCATCAATGGCCAGCCGCAAGCAGATTATTCCATTTTGACTCAGCTGCCGGCGCCGGACTCCAAGCGCATGACCACGGCAGGTTCGCGAATTAAACTGAGTGATCATGAAAAGGTCTACACGGAACTTGCCCTTTCCTCTCAAGACAAAAACCTTTTCTCGGAAGTAAACAATGAAGACAATCAGGGTTTTGCGTGGAAACTTGGGCTTCAATCCCAAGATCGAGAAATCCAAGCGCTCAAAGGCTACAAGCTGAAAGCTCAGACTGAATTGGAATACAACTCGACCAATTTTGCCTTCATCGACCGTTTCCGATACATCGAATTTGACCGGGATTGGGGATTGGATCCGACAGATTTGCAGCAGGCTTCTGCTGAGCGACTGTTTTGGACACAGGTGGCTTTAGACAAGGATTCCAAAAACAATTTCCTCTACAAAATCAACCTACGAAACCGGGCAGACAAATTGAATGGTTCGCAGCATACTGCCGTCTGGAACACAGAAATAGGAAAATGGGTAGGAATCAAACAGGAGTTTTTTCGACTGGGTGCAGATAAAGATACCCTCCGAACAGACTGGTTGAGATACCTCGGAAATGTAAGCTACCGATCCAAAATCCTTGTTCCGGGCTACCAATTCTCCTTGGATCAAAACCACGTGAAACTTACTGAACGGGATTCGGTGGTCAGTACAGCAATGAACTTCAAAGAGCATTTAGTCTTTGTGAAAAGCAATGACACCTTGAGGTATGCCTTCTCGGCCGATGCGGCTTGGAGACAGGATCGTTTACCTGTGGCTGGAAGACTTTTGGAGGACACCAAGGCCTTTACTTCCAATTTTACCTTCCGCAAGCAGTGGGCAAATCACAACCTCAGCAGCACATTCACTTACAGGGAGCTTGAATACCTCCAACGAGACCTGCCGAGAGAATTGACTGTTTTGGGAAAGGTGGATTATTCCGGATCATTGGGGAAGAATTTGATCCGAAATGAGGTGAGCTTCGCCTTGGGAAATGGACGGGAGCTTCAGCGGGAGTTTGTCTTTTTGCCAGCTCCAAATGGAGACGGTACCCACACTTGGAGGGATGACAATCAGGATGGAATTCAGCAGTTAAATGAATTTTACCTCGCGATCAATCCCGAGGAAAAGCTATTCATTAAAATTTTTGTACCGACGGATACTTATGTTGAGGCCTATACGACCTTGCTTAATTATCGATTTCAGGCCCGTTTTCCTGAGGAATGGAAAAGCGGAGGCGGTTTGAAATCTTTCCTTCATAAGTTTTCCAATACCTCCAGTCTGAGTGTAGAAAAGAAAGTGACTTCCGATGACTTCGGAGATCGAATCAATCCCTTTATCGGTGGAGTGGACCGAGATCAAATCCTTTCCCTACGGCAGGTCATCCGGACTTCCTTCTTCTTTAATCGGGCATCGGCAAAATACGGCTTTGATCTTTCCCTCTTTGATTCTCAATTGAAGCAGCTGCTCTCAGGTGGATTTGAGGATCAGATTCAGCAGGATTGGAAGCTCAACTCCCGCTACAATTTCAATTCAGAGACTACCCTTCGACTTCTAGCTGGAACAGGCAATCGTGTTTCCGCCTCTGATTTTTTGGATAACCGCAATTACACCATCA
>CALRRX020000227.1:0-5889 GCA_943370675.1 Reyranella massiliensis 521
ATCACTTTGTCCAATGAGCTATTTGACAACTATCTGGTAGATTCTGAGGTCTTGTTCATTCCGTTCAATCTGATTGAAAATTATGGAAACACTACTTCGGATCACTTGCCAGTATCCGTGAGATTCCAAGCCGGAGCTCCGATCACTTCAGATGCAGGTGAAGGCGGAGTAGTTTATTTGGGATACCCTCCAATGTCTACGGCCACCTTGACCGCTGCGGACGCAACGGGAGGAAATGGTGCCTACACCTACACTTGGAGCAATGGCATGACTGGACAGCAAATCGTCGTCGCTCCAACTGAAACCACGACCTATACCTTGACAGTCACAGATGAAGCTGGAAATGTCTTCACGGATGAAGTCACGGTGTGTGTGGTGGATGTGAGAAGTGGAAAAAATAACGATAAAGTGACGGTATGTCTTCCTGCAGGAAATTCCGGAAAGAGCAATACACTCAGCGTAGCACTTGAGGCTGTGCCGGCACTATTGCAAAAAGGAGCAACTTTAGGTGCTTGTGGCATGGTCCCTTGTGGTTCAGTCGGTGAGCAGGTAAATGAAGAAGGATTTATCTCGGCCACTATCAGACGAACCTTCCCAAATCCAATGGAAAATCAGGTAAACATTGAGCTTGATCAACCGCTAACTACAGAGGTGACTTACACGCTATTTGATGAGCGAGGACAAATCCTTCAAAATGGCGTTTCCAGCTTTACTAATGGAATCATGAACCTGAACATCCAAGCCAAGGGAATTAAAAATGGCATCTATTATTTGCATCTGAACCAAGGTCAAGAAACCAAAGTGATCAGATTGCTAAAGCGATAAGCTATTGACTTAGTAATGACAAAGCCCGGTCCTAGGATCGGGCTTTTTTCGTTTGCAGAAGACTGATTTTTAAGATTATCCGAAATGATGCCAGTAGATGAAAATTTGAATTTAAAGTTGCGGATAATCGTCCAAAGACGACAGTCACCAGTCCACAGCTGACCGGAGTGATCTTAAAATATCATTTTGTTTGGCTACTGGTATGAAAGCGGATATACAGATTGGTTTTTTTCTAAAAGGTGTCTATCAAACCCAACAGCCTTGGTTTTTGGCAAATCCTTACTCTTCCAAGTTTGCTAAAAATTTGATCCAAAGTAGTGGAGTTACCTTCGGAAACACGCTTCCCATTCCTTAACCTCTCTCCTCCGATCGGAAGTAAAAAAACCAACAGACGTACATTAAGCAGGTCAGCACATGCCAAATGGCATGCCCTTGGAAGATCGAATCCGGCCCTGTAAATCGGTCGGCGATATCCAAATCCCGAATCCAAGAACCCAGTACCAAAGCTAAAACTCCGGCCAAAAACCATCGGATTTGAAGGTATTTGCCCGGAGTGATGGCACTTACTCCCGCAAAAAGAATCAGCACCCCACTGAGGTAGCCGGAAATCTCGGAAAAGGAATAGTCCCATTTGTAATAGCTAAAGTAGACCGAACCGAGAACGACACCCACCGAAAGAATCGGCCAACTCGGTAAGATTTGATGGGTTTTGGGAAAGCGCATGCGAGGCAACCAGCTCCCGATGGCCAAGCCTGCTAGGCAAATCAAAGTCGCATACATCGCGCCCACGTCACACTGCTGCCCGTATCGGGTCAGGGAAGCATGGAAAAAGCCACTGCCCAAACCCAAGTAAATTCCTGCTATCCCAAATAAAAAAGTCTGAACCGGAGCAACCATCAGGTAACCCCGCTCTAGGGACCATTTCCGCTTCCAATCGTAAATCGATAGTGCCACGGCATAGAAGCCAAAGCAGACGTACACGATATTGGACCAGGTATTCATCCGAGTGCGGAAGACACTGTCAGGATAGATCCGCTCCCCATACTCAGGATGGAGAAATTCGTCCGCTGGCACCCAATCCGCCCAAACGGCCTGATCCCGCAGTGCAAGAAAGATCCCCGCAGCGATCAATAAGATGATTCCCGTGCCTCCAAGAGCCAAGTTGTGAACCCAGCTTGGCAATTGGTCCAGCTTTAATCGGGCCCAAAGGCGAAGGCGAAGCCGCTGTTCGATAGGTTCAAGGGAATGAGGCATGGCTAGGTTGGGGTTAAGGATGCTCTGTGGACTGTAGACCGTTGACTGTGGACGAGTATCCGCAAGAAATATCACTAGCTAAGGTTCAACTTGGATCATTGCGGATACTCATATTTATTTTTCATGAATATCCACAATTCTGTTGCTGGGACAAATTGCTGGATAAAGGTTGGCAACAGAAGTAGCTTCTCAGAGATTCCAACCCCAGCTTTTTGCTGATCGGTCTTTGCGAAAGCACATCTTTTTGTACTTTCCAATCTAAAGAAAAACCACCCCCATGATCGAATTAATCCAGCCCCATTTAGCCTCGGGAAGCACTGCTCCTGCCAATTCCAAGACCAGAGGATATATCTCCGTACCCGGCACTCCCGTGGAGATGCCCTTTACCTTCATCCATGGTGCCAACCCCGGCAAATCCATTTTACTCACAGGAGGTGTCCACGGAGGCGAGTATCCCTGCATCGAGACCGCGATTCAGTTAGCCAATGAGCTTAATCCTGCAGAAGTTTCGGGCACGATTTTGATCATTCACCCTGTTAATCCAGCTGCATTTTTAGCCCGAATGCAATACTATGGACCTTATGATGGGAAAAATCTCAACCGGGTTTTTCCAGGAAAAGCACTGGGCACTGTCAGCGAGCGGATTGCTTACCAAGTTCATCAGTTTCAGCAGGCGGCTGATTTTTTCCTCGATTTGCATGGTGGAGACATTCACGAGGCCTTGGTTCCTTTTGTGATCTACTCCAAGCTGGGTGATCCGGCAAAAGCCGAACAATCCCGCTTGGCTTCTTCCCTACTCGGCTTTCCCTATGTGGTGGGTTCGGTCTCGGATAACGGTTCAATCGGTGCTGCTGCCCAAGCAGGTACGCCCGGATTCTTGGCCGAACTAGGCCAATGCGGACGATGGAGTCCAGACGAAGTGGATCAGTACAAGTCAGCCGTAGTGAATGTCCTTCGCGGGTTGGAGGTACTTCCCGGAGAGGCAGTTCAGCATAAGGTGGAGTTTTTAGAGAAAATGCTCGTCACCACTGCCACCGAAGAGGGCTGTTGGTATCCATCCGTTGCCTTAGATGAGGTAGTGAAAAAAGGCCAAAAGCTGGGAGAAATCCGGGATTTCTTTGGCACAGTGAAAGCTGAATACTTCTCTGATTCGGATGGAATTGTCTTGTATTTGGTGACTTCACTGGCGATACAGACAAATGATCCGCTTTGTGCGATTGGGGTATCGGCGAGTTAAATCAGTCCTTCTCAGTTCGTCTGAGAGGAATATTCATTCTTACTTTGAAAACAAAGGAGGTCGCTTTTCATCAAATTCTGTCGCTTGCTGAAATGCTTTGGCAAAGGCCAAAATACTTCCCTCGTCATACAGATTGCCAAGAAGTGTAAAACTGGTGGGCCGGCCCTTTTTGTCAAAACCATTGGGCACACTGATCGCCGGATGCCCGGTCAGGTTGGTGATAATGAGCTGTCTGCCTCGATTGGAAGGAGTGATGATGACGTCATATTCCTTAAACAAGGCATGAACGGCCTCGATCAAAAGGGTTCGCTGTCGGTTGGCTTGAAGGTATTCCACCGCAGGGATAAAACGCGATTGACGAAGGGAATTGGCTCGGGAAGATTCTCCCTGTTCTGTCAGCAAATCCACCTCCCCACTCAAAACCAGCTCATCAAAAAACGCTCCTGCCTCGGCTCTGAGGATGATATCAAAAACATCATAAGGAAAATTGGTGGGTAGTTCGATCGGAGTTGGTTCCACGCCCATGGATTTGAGCAGTTCCAAAGAAGCTTTGAGTTTGGCTCCCGACTCAGTGGAGTCAGAGTCAATGTCCTTTTTCAAATAGGCCACCTTCATTTCTTTGGGTGATTTGCTTACCTGATTGAAAGGGGCATCGTTGGTGCTTGGATCAAATGGGTCTTTGCCATACAAGAGGCTAAAGATGATTTCGCAATCCTCAGCAGATCGGGCAAGCGGGCCGATTTTGTCCATGGACCAGCTCAGACTCATGGCTCCCTGACGGCTGATTCGCCCATAGGTGGGTCTTAAGCCGGTGATTCCTGTTCGCGAGGCAGGTGCCGTGATGGATCCTAGCGTCTCGGTTCCAATGGCAAAAGCCACCAAACCCGCTGAGGTAGCCGCTCCAGAACCCGCCGAGGAACCACTGGCTCCCTGACTGAGATCCCAAGGATTTTTGGTTTTGCCACCAAACCACACATCCCCACGGGCCAATTCCCCCGAAACCAATTTGCCCAGCAATACGGCTCCTTGCTCCTCCAATCGTTTCACCACAAACGCTTTGGCATCAATTAGCTGATCGGAATAAGGTGCTGCTCCCCAAGTGGTCGGATAGCCGGGAACCGCCAAAAGGTCCTTAACGCCATAGGGAATCCCATGTAAAATGCCCCGGTAAGTACCTGCGGCAAGTTCTTGATCTGCTCTTTTGGCCTGTTGGATCGCCAAGTCCTCCGTCAGGGTAATGACACTTTGAAGCTGCCCATCGTAGCGCTTGATTCGCTCGAGGTAGAGCCGAGTCAGGGCCTCGGAGCTGATTTTTCGATTTTTGATCAGGGAGGCCAATTGCGGAATACTGTAAAAAGCCACCTCTTGCAGGTCAGCAGGCAGATTGACCTCCTCCGGAATCATAAAGCCCGGATTTTCCTTTTTCTCAGGAAATTGAAATCCGATGGGATGCGGATCAAACTGGACTGCGGGCATCGTCTCGTAGGGAATCGAATAGCTGCGGAGACTGTCAAAGCCAGATTTATTTTCCTTAAGGTAATCGTAGAGCGTATCAATTCGCTCTTTTTCAAAATCCAAACCGATCAGTTTTTGGCTGTGCTTGATGTCTTTTTTGGTGAATCCGGCCTCCTTGGTTTTGCAGGAAAAAATGACTGATCCAAGGGCCAGAAAGAGAAGGAAAGCGGTTTTTTTCACAGGTTTGGGATTTGATCGGTACTAAGAAAAAGCACCAACATGACTTGATTTGCTCAAGATAAGGGAAAATCAAAAAAGGAATGAAGGCATTATTTCAGAGTAACTAAACCGCGGGAGGATTGGCAAACTCTTACAGGTATCGAAGACTAATTATTGTCGACTTTACACATTCATCCACTACCAGGAAAAAAAATGAATCCTGCATGAATCAAGACTAACCAGGCTTCAATAAAACTTCAAATAATCAATCCAAAGCTGAAAGCTTCCCTCCTGCTTATCTGATAAAATAAATCCGATTCGCTGGATGTCTTTCAGGTTTTGGGGATCGATGCCCTGACTGATCGTTGCGCCCATTCTGCTGATTTCAAGATCTTTCATAGGGATCGTCAGCGTCACCCAATCTTGGGTTTTGGAGCCAAACTTTGCCCGGTATTTGGGAAGGTAAAAGGGAGTTTCTTTTTCGATCAAGAGCTCAAACTTCCGATCGGTGTCGGATTTGAAACGGATTTCACAAAAGCGATACTCGGAAAGGTCATAGTCACCTAAAGCCCCACGAAGGGAGACAAAGCCTCCATTATTTTTCAGCGATACAATTCCGCTAAAAAGCAGGGCTTCCTTTTCTAATTTGGCTTGGGACTGGGAAAGCCCACCCATGACGCCATCATTGATGATTGACCAGCGGCCAAAATTTTTCCCTTCTCCAAAATCAAAAATTAAAGGCTCTTTCATCACTTCCGAATTGAATTGAAACCAGAGAAACAAGAATAGCAGGAGCTTCCACATTCCTCTAAAATGAAGTAAGCTATGGATTGTTTGAAATCAGAAGAAAATCCGAAAAGGGAGCATTGAACCCTTTCTGCTTTATTTCCTCTGAAAGG
>CALRRX020000228.1:0-5877 GCA_943370675.1 Reyranella massiliensis 521
GATAAAGAGCAGGAGGCAGACTTACTGAAAATTCTTGCACTGATCCAGCAGCACACCCCTTTGGATTTTTCGGATTATAAGCGTCCGACAATCGTGAGGAGAATCATTTTGAGAATGGCTAAAAATAAGGTCACTTCTCTGGGAGAATACGTGAATTTTTTAGAAGTCAACCCTTCAGAAATTTCCAGTTTGGCAAAAGAATTCCTGATCAGTGTCACCAAATTTTTCAGAGATAAGGAGGCATTTGAGGTAATTAAGGAAAAGGTCATTCCTGAAATTGTGGAGAACAAATTACAGGTAGACACTTTTAAAGTATGGGTCGTAGGATGTGCCACAGGAGAGGAAGCCTATTCCCTTGCGATTCTTATCTCAGAGCATCTTACAGAGCAGAAAAAAAACTTGGAGGTAAAGATCTTTGCCAGTGATATAGATAAGACTGCTCTCATCCAAGCCTCGAAAGGCATCTATCCTGCGCGAATTGAAAATGATGTGTCAGAAGAAAGACTGAGCAAGTTTTTTACCAAGCATGACGATCATTACAAGGTGAGAGACAACATCAGGAAGATGCTCATTTTTGCGGATCACGATATTGTCAAGCAGCCTCCTTATGGCAAAATTGACTTGATAAGCTGTAGGAATCTCCTCATTTATATTAACCCGATCTTACAGAAAAAAATACTCACCTCCCTGCATTTTTGTCTCAATCTGGGCGGATACCTGTTTTTGGGCCCAAGTGAAAGCTTGGGAGATTTAAAGAAGTCCTTCGTAGAGGTGAATAAGAAATGGAGAATATTTAAAAGCATTGAAATAGTGAGGAAATTCAAAGAAGTAAGCTATACCACACCCGGCTTGGAGAGGCAATTTGAAAATCTAACCCAGAGTCCTATACCGCAAAAAAGTACGGAAAAAGGCAACTATTTGGGTCTCTTCAATCAATCCCTTTTAGAGATCTCTGGCTATGAGGCCGCTATTTGGGTCAATGAAGAGGTGAAGATTTTGCAGAGTTTGGGCAACTTTGAAAAGTACCTGCTTCCCAAGCTATTCAATTTCAATTTGCTGGAAATGCTGCCAGAAGAACTTTCCGTAGCAACTTCGACTTCTATCCGTAAGGCTTTGAAAACCAATCAGGTCGTAGGTGTTAGAAAAGTGATTTTTAAGCGGGACAATGGGATTAATTCAGTCAATGTTTCTGTAAAACCCTTCTTATCAGATACGTCTGCTGTTCCAGCTTTCTTTTTGGTCTTGTTTGGTGATGATAAGTCCGCCCCTGATTCTAAACCTGAATTGGAAGAATTTGAAATGGAAGTTCAGACGCTCCGACACCTTGAAAACCTAAAAGAGGAACTTGCAGAGACCAAGCAAAAACTTACTGACACAAATAGTGCTCTGGAAGAATCCAATGACAATATCTCCTCCTACAACGAAGAGCTCATTTCCAGTAATGAAGAAATGCAAAGTATCAATGAGGAGCTTCAGTCTGTCAATGAAGAATTGCAAACCGTCAACAATGAATATCAGCTCAAAATTAAAGAGCTGGCCGAATTGAATGATGATTTGAACAACTACTTCAAATCGACAGTCAATGCACAACTCTATGTAGACAGGGATCTGGTCCTTAGAAAATTTACACCTTCGGCTATTCGTCAAATCAACCTCAAAGAAAGCGATGTGGGAAGAGCCATTAGCGATATTTCTACCAATATCCGCTTTTCAACCCTGATAGCAGATATCGAAAATGTAATTACCTCAGGGGATGTGCTTAAAAAGGAGGTTCAGACCCTAGACGGGAGATGGTATCATATGATGGGCATTCCATATTTAAGACAGCAAGACAATAAAAATGACGGGGTGATCATCACCTTTGACGACATCACAGAAATAAAGAAAGCCCAGGATAAACTATCTAGAATCAATGATGAGCATAAGACATTTATTTATTCTGTTTCTCATGATTTGCGAGGTCCATTAGGCAATTTAAAAACCTGTATTTCTCTTTTAAAAGCAGAATTAGAACCCCAGTCTGATTTGTTGGAATTGGTGACTATGACTGACAATTCTATAAATAATCTGAGCATCATCATCCGTGAACTCACTGATGTGGTCAAAATCGAAACAGAAATTGATGTTCCGGAGAAGGTTAAACTGAAAGAGTTGCTGACCGAAGTCGAATTGATCTTGAAAGATAGATTTGTCAATTTAACCTGTAAAATCAATTATGATTTGAAGGTCCCCGAAATTCAGTTTTCGAAAAAGAATTTAAGAAGTATCCTTTTTAACATTTTGAGCAATGCGATGAAGTACAGATCCCCTGATCGGGATTTGGAAGTGACTATTCGAACAGAGAATGTGGAGGATGGCTTACTTTTAACCATCCAGGACAATGGATTAGGGATTGCAGAAAGTGAACGAGATAAAATTTTTGGAGCTTTTCACCGTGCCCACGATCATGTTGAGGGAATTGGGGTAGGGTTGTATTTGGTAAAAAAAATACTCACCAATGCCGATGGAGATATTCAGGTCGAAAGCGAAGTAGGAAAAGGCTCTAGTTTTAAAGTCTACTTCAAGAATAGTAAGAAGGGCTGAAATGGAGGAATTTAAGGAAGGCGGAATTGCTACTTTCCCACAGCTTCCTGACATTTCCTATCTTTCTGAAAAAATTGACTTTCCCTTTTCCCATGTTTGACAGTCCCGATTACCCTAAGTCCCTACCCGAGTCACTTTTTGAATCCTGGTTTGAAATAGGTCGTAGTAGCAGGATACCCTATGCGTATTTGCTGGTGATTTGGGATGAGATCGAGGGAAGATACCTTCCTGTTTTTGTGGAAAAGAGGACGGATATCAGTAGCTATGACCGATATGGGGAATCTCCCGCCACGCAGACCTTGGTGGCTGCATATGACCTGTATTCAGAGGGGCGAGTAGCCTGATTTTTCTAGATTTGGATGTAGTGGTATTGAGAAAAAATGGAAGACTAATCACTTTTTTCTTTGGATTAAAATCGCTAACTATCTGTGAGCGTTTGAGTTTCTAGTTGTGTTTTCAAGCGCGTATTTGAAAATAGTTTGATTTAAACTTTAACCATTCAAAACCCAAATACCTATGGAACACTACAAGCAAGTCGGGGTGTGGATAGATCATTCCAAAGCCCATCTGATTGGATTTAAGAGCGGTCAAGCCAGGCTGTTGGAGACAGTAGATTCTCCCTATGAGGCAGTGAAGAGAGTTGATGGGGAGGGGAAAGATGGGACGCGATTTTCGCCCAATCCCGATTACTCGTCCAATAATGAGTATAAAAAACACCATATCGTCCAGCATGAAATCAATGAATACCTCCGTATGATGGAGGAAAAGCTGGTGAATTTTGAAGACATCCTGCTTTTTGGGCCGGGCACGATGAAAGAGCGGGTGAAAAATCGGCTGAGAGAGAAAAAAGCCTTTGACGGAAAGTGGCTTTCTGTAGAGCCTTCAGATAAGCTAACCGAAAATCAGCTCTTGGCTTTTGTCAGAGAGTTTTATAAAAGGGAGAGTGTTTGATCTTTCCATTCAAAAAAGCCAAGTGAAAGCTTGGCTTTTTTGATGCTTGGCTGCCAAACTATTTAGTATGTGATTTGGAATTTCTAGCGAGGGACATGTCCCGATAGCAATCGGCATGAAGAGTAGCCCCTATTACTCTAAACAAAAAAACCTGACATTTCTGTCAGGTTTATGATGCAGAGGAGGAGAGGACTGAGCGTTTAAATCTTTCCTGTGGAAAGATTTAGCGAGGGGCCGGGATGCAGGGGAGCCCCGCCGACTCAAAATGAAAAAAGCCAAGCAAATGCTTGGCTATTAAAAGCAGAGGAGGAGGAGGAGGAGGGATTCAAATAATTGGTCTTATTTATTTGATAAACAGGGTTTTGCAATAGCTAAAGTGATATAGGTCTCGATTTTTCTGACCCTCTTTTTTTCGAAAAAATTGTGATGAGCGGTATGTTAGGAGATTCGAACTCGGAGATCCTTTTTTGTTTATTCGACTTAGGCCTTTGATTGGGTATTAGCAGATGACTTATCACATTATGTTTTATATCATCTTGATTTCTAAGTAAATGTATTTAATCTGCTGTTCACGACTTGTGAACAAATAATTTTAGTGAATAAGTAAATTACCTTCAAGGTATTTGGTTTCCAATCCTTACCAAGGGACCATCCGAATTCATTTTTTTATTGAGACAATACGGCATTATTTTATAGATTTGATACAGCATTAAATTATTGTAATAGCACGTCACTGATTTATTGAATCACTAATAGAAACATTCATTTACTCGAAAGAATATGGCAACTCCTGCTGAAAAATTAGCTGATTCACTGCAAGAATTAAAAGCACTTCAAGATCGAGGGATCGTAGCAATTAAGTCGGATATGCTCAGCCGCACGCATAGAGAGCGATTGCTTAAAAATAAATTCATTGAAGAGGTCTATAAAGGGTGGTATTTAATTGTTCCACCAGCTTTCAGAGAAGGCGATAGTTCGGTTTGGTTCAGTAATTATTGGGAATTCTGTGCTCAATATCTGGAGGATAGATTTGGGGAAGATTGGTGTATTTCAGCGGAGCAATCCTTGATGCTACATGCAGGAAATACGACCATTCCTTCACAATTGATTGTACGGTCTCCAAAAGCCAATAATGCCACAACTCCTTTGCCGTATACCACCTCTTTATTTTTATTGAAGGCTAATTTGCCAGATAAGAATGAATGTGTTGTAGATCAGGGAATACGGATGTATTCTTTACCTGCTGCATTGGTGAGATGTTCTCCCAATACCTATACTCAAAACCCGTTGGATGTTCGGACTGGTCTATCCTTATTGAACGATTCCTCTGAAATCTTGGAATTACTGTTGAATGGGGGCCATAGTGTGGTCGCTGGAAGGGTCTCTGGAGCGTTCAAAAATATGGGCAAGGAAAAAATTGCTCTTACTATTTCAGAGACCATGATTAAGGCAGGTTATGATATTCGAGTTACCGATCCATTTGAAAGTAAAACTCCTGCATTTTTTACTTCCCGAATAAGGTCACCTTACGAAAGCAGAATCAAATTAATGTGGATGGGAATGAGGGAAAAAATAATCAACCAGTTTCCCCCGGAACCTGGTGTCCCCTCTGAAATTGCTTCTTACATCAAATCGGTAGAAGATATTTTCATAACAGATGCCTACCATTCCTTGTCCATTGAAAAATATAGAGTTACACCGGAAATGATTGGAAAGATAAGAGCAGGAAACTGGGATACTGAAAGAAACAAGTCTGATAGCCAGCAGCGGGACGCGATGGCAGCAAGGGGCTATTGGGATGCATTTAATTCGGTAAAAGTGAGCGTAAAGAAAGTTTTGGAAAAATCAAATCCAGGTCAAGTGGCTGATGAGGATCATGGCGTATGGTATCGAGAGCTGTTCGGGCCCAGCGTGGTCGCTGGTTTATTGAAACCGTCAGATCTGTCAGGATATAGAAATCACCAAGTTTATATAGGTAATTCTATGCATACACCTTTAAACAAAGAAGCAGTGCGTGATGCAATGCCTGTTCTTTTTCAACTATTGGCTGAAGAACCGAGTGCTGCTGTTAGGGCTGTTCTTGGGCATTTTGTGTTTGTTTTTATCCATCCTTATATGGATGGAAACGGTAGGATGGGAAGGTTTCTGATGAATGTGATGCTTGCATCAGGAGGATATCCATGGACGGTTATTCCTGTTGAGCAGCGTGATAGCTATATGCAAGCATTGGAGCAGGCAAGTACTAAACAAGATATCGAACCATTTACAAATTTTCTTGCTCAATTGGTTAATTCAGGAATGAAAGGAATGCCAATAGCAAAAGTTTAAGCACGTATTGAAAAT
>CALRRX020000229.1:0-5877 GCA_943370675.1 Reyranella massiliensis 521
AAAACTGATGTACATCGGTTCATTTGGCTATATCATTTCACTCAGCCTTATGGCCTACAACTTCTTGGGGCCTGGCATTCCTGCATTTTGGCTGCCGATTTTCGTGTTCGGATTTATTGCATCTCACGCCGTTGGTCAAGGATCAGTGATTTGGGTTTTTATCTCCGAAATGTTCCCCAATGAACTTCGCGCTTCAGGCCAATCGCTAGGCTCATTTACTCATTGGATTCTTGCGGCAGTCATTGCCAACGTATTCCCTTTCTTTGCCAATAGCTTTGGCCCAGGTTATATATTCGCGTTTTTCTGCCTGATGATGGTAGTACAACTACTTTGGGTATTCTTCAAAATGCCCGAAACCAAAGGAAGAACCCTAGAAGAAATTCAAAAAGACTTACAAAAAAACCATGCGTGATCACGTCGTAATTTTCGGTGAAATGCTTTGGGATTGCCTACCAACAGGTCCGGTAGCAGGTGGCGCCCCAATGAATGTGGCTCTTAATCTCCATCAGCTTGGACTCCAATCCAGGTTGATATCAGCTGTCGGAGCAGATCAGGACGGACAAAATCTCTTGGATTTCCTGAAATCTTTTGACCTCCCCTTGGATTTGATACAAACCAAAAAAGATAAAGAGACATCAAAAGTACTGGTGGATACCAGCGACCCAGAAAACATCAAATACACCATCGTATCTCCTGTGGCGTGGGATTATATCGAATGGTCAGAAGATCTTGACAAGGCTGTGGAAGAAGCGGACGCCTTTGTATTTGGCACATTGGGTGTGCGAAATAATGAAAGCCTCAAAACCCTGCTTCAACTACTCCACCATCCGACATTGAGAATTTTTGATGCCAATCTGCGTCCCCCATTTTATGATTTCGAAGTGATCGAAACGCTACTGGGATTTGCCGATATTCTCAAAATCAACGAGGACGAGTTGGAAATTTTTGCAGACTATTTCAAAACCGAACCGACGATTGAAGGACTGTGCTCCTATTTGGATCAGCATTTTCCGATGGAAATCATCTGTGTAACTCGCGGGGCACAAGGTGCGGTACTTTATCAAAAAGGCAAAATCACCGAGCATGCAGGCTACAAGGTGAAATTCCAAGATTCGATTGGTGCGGGTGACGCCTTTTTAAGTGGATTTATCAAAACCTATCTCGAAGAACGAGCACCGGAAGAAATTCTTGACTTTGCTTGCAAGCTTGGTGGCTTTGTCGCTACGCAAAAAGGAGGCACACCAAAGTATACCGAAGCTGACGTATTAAGAGAAATTCGCTGATTAGGAAAGAATTTCTCGAAGCGAAGCGGTATTCATCCCGATCATGTACCAATCGGAGATTTCAACTTCCAAAATGGCCATTGTACCTGGCTGAAGTCCGACGTAATCTCCAGAAGTCAAGTGAGACACTAGCAAACTGATGGTTGGATTATGCCCAATCAGCAGGCAAGTGTGAACTTCTTTTGGAGTTTCTTCCAGTATTTTCAGGAGAATTTCAAGATTGGCAGAATAAATCTCTTTGTCGTAAATCTCCTCTTTCACAGGTAAGTGGCTCTTGATGATTTCAGCCGTTTCCCGAGTTCGAGTGGCTGAAGAACAATACATTCGATCCACCTCCAACGCCTTGAGGCTAAGAAGTTGACCAAGATTATTTAATTGTGTTTTACCTCTCGCTGTCAGTTGACGTTGGAAATCTACCCCATCGGAAAAGCCTGCTTCTCCATGTCTTAAAAGAATTAATTGTTTCATTACGCAATCGATTTAACCAAAAATTAGCATTGCTATCCCCCAAAAACCAAACCAAAACACCACATCGTAATTTTATAATATTTGGAGGAGAAAACAATGCCGTCTATTTTTAGCCTTTCAAGAAAGCCGTCTCGGCCTGCAAATTCTCTTTTATGTCTAAAAATCTTGTCATCGTCGAATCCCCTGCCAAGGCAAAAACCATCGAAGGTTACCTCGGCAAGGATTATAAAGTAGTATCCAGCTACGGTCACGTGCGGGACCTACCCAAAGGCGATAAAGCGATAGATATCAAAAACCGCTTCAAACCTACCTACGAAGTCACTGCTGATAAAAAGGAAGTGATCAAAAACCTAAAGTTACTCGCCAAGGATGCCGAAATGGTCTACCTCGCGAGTGACGATGACCGCGAAGGAGAAGCTATTTCCTGGCATTTAAAGGAGGTTTTAAAACTGGATGAACAGCACACCAAACGGATTGTCTTCCGGGAAATCACCAAAAACGCCATCACCAAAGCCATCGAAAATCCCCGTGGTATCGACTATGACCTAGTCAATGCGCAACAGGCAAGGCGAATTCTCGATCGATTGGTAGGCTTTGAGCTTTCTCCAATCCTCTGGAAAAAAATCAAAACTGGACTCTCGGCCGGACGTGTGCAGTCCGTAGCTGTACGGCTCATCGTAGAGCGCGAACGTGAAATCGAAGGTCACAAAGCCAAATCGTCTTTCCGAATCACTGCAATATTTGAAGTAGAAGGAAAATCCTTTCAGGCAGAGTTGCCTAAGAAATTTGAGACCAAAGCTGAGGCTGAGGAATTTCTCAAAAAATGCCTGGAGGCTACTTTTTCCGTAGGAAATCTCGAAAAGAAACCTGCCAAAAAATCTCCAGCAGCTCCATTTACCACTTCTACCTTGCAGCAGGAAGCTTCCAGAAAACTCTACTTCTCGGTAGCCCAAACCATGTCGGTAGCTCAAAAGCTGTACGAAGCAGGTAAGATTACTTACATGCGTACGGACAGTACCAACCTATCTCAGGATGCCTTGGCGGCAGCCAAAAATGCCATCGAAAACTCATTTGGGTCACAATACCACAAGTCCAGACAATACTCTACCAAAAGCGAAAGTGCGCAAGAGGCTCACGAAGCTATCCGACCCACTGACTTTGCTGTCAGTCAGGCTGGTAGCGACCGAAATGAGCAGCGACTCTACGAACTCATCTGGAAGCGTGCCATTGCTTCACAGATGGCCGATGCAGAGCTTGAGCGTACCACTATCACTGTCGATATTTCCAATTCTCCTCAGCATCTTGTCGCCACTGGTGAAATCATCAAGTTTGATGGATTTTTGAAGGTTTACCTCGAGGATACCGACGACGAACCTGAAGAGGATGAGGAAGGCAACAAGTCGCTTTTGCCTCCATTGACAATCGGTCAGGGACTTGCACTTCGAGAGATGAAAGGCAAGGAGACCTTTACCCGTCCTGCACCGAGATATACAGAAGCTTCTTTGGTAAAGAAATTAGAAGAACTAGGCATCGGTCGACCTTCTACCTATGCACCAACCATCTCCACCATCCAAAAAAGAGAATACGTAGTGAAGGAGTCCCGAGAAGGAACTTCCAGAAACTATGTCGAAATGACCATTTCGGGAGGCAAATTCAAAGAATCAGGCAAAACGGAAAACACCGGGGCGGAAAAGAACAAGCTTTTCCCAACCAATATTGCCATGGTGGTCAATGACTTCCTGGTAGAGCACTTCCCAAATGTCATCGACTTTCATTTCACCGCCAAAGTGGAGAAAGAGTTTGATGAAATCGCCGCAGGAGGCCAGGATTGGCAGGACATGATTGATGGTTTCTATGGCAAATTCCATCATAGCGTGGAGGAAACCGAGCAAGTCTCCCGTCAGGATGTCAATACCAGCCGACTTATCGGTCAGCACCCAGCCACAGGCAAAAATGTCTACGCACGTTTGGGAAGATTTGGACCTTTGGTACAGATCGGTGAAAATGAGGACGAAGACAAGCAATTCGCCAGCCTGAAAAAAGGTCAGTTTATCGAAAACGTGACCATGGAAGATGCCTTGGAACTGTTTAAGCTTCCAAGGGAAGTCGGGTTCTTTGAAGAGAAAAAGATGACCGCAGCGGTAGGAAGATTCGGCCCGTATATCAAACATGACAATGCCTTCTACTCCTTGCAAAAAGGACAAGATCCATTGGCCATCACGGAAGCCGAAGCCGTCGAACTAATCCAAGCTAAGCGCGAGGCCGATGCCAACAAACACATCAAGGCCTTCGATGAAAATCCAGAAATCCAGATTCTAAATGGTCGTTGGGGTCCATACATCAAATTTGGCAAAAACAACTTCAAGATCCCGAAGGGCAAAGTGGCCGAGGAACTCAGCTACGCAGAAACCATCGAGATCATCGAAGCTCAGCCAGATGCTGGTAAGAAAAAAGGGAAGTTCCCACCGAAGAAAAAGTAATACAAATCCGATCCTGAACACAGGGTCGGATTTTTTTTATCCTCTTAAAGCGTGATTTTGACTTTTCTGATTTGGTCCACTCTATCTTGTGAGCAATAATACTTGATAAAAAAAAATGACGCAGGAGATCCTGCGCCATCAAGTGTTTCAAAAGTGGCTAATTGACTCAAGGTTTAACTGCTGCATGGTCAGCTACCATTTTTTCATGATCCATTTTCAACTCTGCATGTTCTTTTTCCATCTTCTCATGATCAGCCATCAATTGAGCATGTTCTGCTTTCATATCCTCATGTTCTTTAGTGACCTGTTCGTCAGTCATTTCACCTGATTCATGTTTGCTTTCAAGCTCACCATGCTTTTTGATCACTTCTTCATGTTGAGCAAGAAGCGCTTTGTGAGACTCGATAAGCAGCTGATGCTTTGCCTCTAGTTCCGCATGGAGAGAATCGGTCTCTGGTAAGGCTGCATGTTGGCTTACCCAAGTTTCATGTTCAGATTCAAGAGCCGCATGACTTTCCTCCAGCGCTTGATGGTCGGCTTCCATTGCGGCATGCTCTTCAGCGATTTGTTGGTGTAGTTCTGCATTGAATGAAGGTTTACAAGAAACCACAGCAAAAGCGACTGATACTAAAAGAATACTCCAATTTGATTTCATCATAATGATTGGGGGTTTGTTTGATATTAAATTTTAAAATTTCATAAAACTAAACTATTTAATCTATACTTTGATTTTTTAATAAAATTTAATTTTGATAAATTAATTTTTTCCAAATAGTATTCCGTTCAAAAAGTGAGTAATGTTAGCAAATCTAAGAGACACTTTCTGCTGGATTACCTCCTCCAATCTATTCTTCATACCCAAGGTTAGTTTTCCTATTGATGTTGTCAGTCATACTCATTCGTCCGAGTGAAAAAAGTCTGGAATAGTACCTTCAAAAAATCGAAACGAGGGTTCTATTAAAATAAAACTTCTTCGGATCGAAATTGCTGTAAGTTGACTTAGTTTTGAATATGAGATCACGCTTCACCACCATTCTGTTTTTTCTTGTGTTTATAAATGAAGTTGCATCCCAAACACTAGTAAATGGTGTTGTTTTGGATGAGCAAAATCGAAATCCGATCTCATTTACCATGGTTTTTTTAGCCAATACCAGTATCGGAACCCTTACTGATGAAAATGGAAAATTCTCCCTCTCTGTCCCCAAAGGAAGATTTGACTTGGTCATCTCAAAGCTCGGATATCAAAAAACGATCAGGGAACTCAACTCGAGCATTCCAATAGATCTCCCTTTGACAATTTTTCTACAAAAGACAGAACTTGAATTGGACTCCTTGGAGGTCAATGAAGAGCGCGACCCCAGATGGTATCAAAACTTGCAGGTTTTTAAAAATAATTTCCTCGGCCAAAGTGAAAACGCTTTAGAAACTGTTCTTCCAAATGAAAAGCGGCTCATCTTGGATGATTTGACTTCCCCAGGCTATCTGAACGCCAGAAGCAATGAATCTTTGAAGATCTCGAATAAAAATCTGGGCTATGAAATTGAGTATGATTTGGTGGTCTTCGAATACCAAGTCAGAGAAAGATCTTTAATCTCAGGTGGATACCCGCTTTTTCGCCCTATCCAAATCAAATCAAAAGCAAAGCA
>CALRRX020000230.1:0-5873 GCA_943370675.1 Reyranella massiliensis 521
CGCGTTTTCTTGGCTCCTTGAGATTTAAGACCATTCCTGGTTTGAGTTCTGAATCCCTTCTGATTCTGTTTTTGGATTTAAGGGATGCAAGCCGAATTCCATATTTCTGGGAGATACTCCAAAGGTCTTCACCAGGTTGAACTACGTGAGTTTCTACATCGGCACTAGCCTTTTTCTTTTCGGTATAATAGTATTGGCCGGTTTCTACCTTTTCTCCCTCTGGGAAGTCATTCACTTTGACGAATTTTTTCTCCTTCATTCCAATCTCATCGGCAAATTTGCTTGGAGACATGGAGTTTGAGGCTTGAACCCCGCTTAGGTCATTGACTGTAATCTGATTGGGCTGGCTGGCTTTGGTAGTATTTCCTGAGATTTTTGGATAGGAATTGGCCTGCTTATAGGCAGGAGAGGCTTTGGTATTGCTTGCTTGAGTAGGTCGCGCTTGACTTGGTTTTTCTTCTTGTGTGAGGACTGTTGGCTCCACAGGGAGGTTACCTTGTTTGATATAGAAAAGCGTAAACGTGCCTGCCGGTACCTTACCATGATGTGCCCATTTGTTGTATTCTTTCAGATGATCCTCGCTCACACCAAATCGCTTGGCTAGTGTCGCCATGGTCACCGGACCTTGAATCTGTACTTCGGCCAAGCGCTGTGGAGAAGAAGCAAATACCCCGATTTGATTTTGATAAGCTACTTTGTGAGCTAGGAATTTTTTGAAATACCAATGCGTATTTCTGTCTACTTCAATAGTCTTTTTTCCCGTGTATTGATTACCAAAATACGCCTTTGCTCCGCCCAATCCCATTTGGTAGGAGACCAGTGCCGTCATCCAATTATCCAGCACATTATTGTGTTTTTTGAGATAGAGCGCGGCACCTCTGGTGGCAGTTATGATGTTTTTGCGCTCATCGACTTGATTGTCTACCCTAAGTCCCACTTCCTCGGCGGTTCCCTGCTTAAACTGCCAAAATCCCACGGCATTTGAAGTAGACACGGCGTCCGAGATTAGTCCGCTTTCTTGGATCACGAGGTATTTGAGATCTTCAGGGACTCCCTGATTTTTGAGCTCCCGCTCTACGATGGGCATAAAAAGATTCACCCGATCCTGTTTCACTTTGAAATAGGTGGTATTGCGGTAAAGGGCATCGACATCCAGTTGGATTTCTCGCTGTGCCTGAGGATTGATGCGGACTGTCAGATCAGCAAATTCCAGCAAACTTGGCACTTGTGGGATTTGAGCCTCTACCCATCGTGAGGCAAAAATTAAGGGTAAAAAGAACAGGAAGGTAATCAGTCGGAATTTCATCGAAAATAGCTTTCGTTTTACTCAGCCCACGAAAAGCAAAAATGATTCCCTTTTTCCCGTTTTAAAGTTTTCTGGCCATTAATACTCCATCTCGGATGGGTAAAAGGATATTTTCTACTCTCGGATCTTCTTGGACGAGTCGGTTAAAGTCCAAGATTTTCTGGGTGTCTTTGTCGATTTTCTGACCTTCTTCGATCAATATTTTACCGGACCAAAGGACGTTGTCGGCCAAAATTATTCCTCCAGGTCTTACTTTGTCGATAACTAATTCAAAATAATCTGCATAGTAATACTTATCGGCATCGATAAATACAAGGTCAAACGGACCAGATAGAGTAGGAATAATGTCCCTAGCATTTCCCAATCGGTAATCGATTTGATCCGCCAATCCGCTTTCTTCGAAAAATCCTCGGACCATGGTTTCCAGCTCATCATTGATATCCAAGGTGGTCAATTTGCCTCCAGACTTTAGTCCTCTTGCCAGACAGATTCCGGAGTAGCCGGTGTAGGTGCCGATCTCCAAGATGGATTCAGCATTCATCATTTTTGCAAAAAGCTCCAGCATTTTTCCCTGCAAATGACCGGAGATCATTCGTGGCATCAGGACCTTGGCCTGGGTTTCTCGGGTGATTTTTTTCAGAAGAGCATCTTCTCCACTGGTATGTGCTTCGCAATAGGCAAGCAGGGCCGGATCGATAAATTCCATGTCAATTAGGTGTATAGATCAGGTAACTCAGTTGATCCGGATTGAAAATGTCTTGGGCGATTTCCAACAGTTCTTCCGCCGTAGTGGAGCGGATTTTTTCAAAAATACTGTCAAGAGAATCGATTTTGGAGTGGTCGATCAGGCTTTTGCCATAGACAAGCATGAGAGCGGCGTAATTTTCTTCAGCCATGGCCATTTGTCCGATTGCTTGTTCCTTGGCACTGTGCAGCTGGTTGCTTCCCAATTTTTTGCTCCGTAGTTTTTCCATCTCACGCTGGACGATGGACTGGCATTTTTTGAGGGTCTTTTCTTCAGTACCGAAATAAATCCCGAAGAATCCTGTGTCTGAAAAGGGTTGATAGCTCGATTCAATGCTGTACACATAGCCATAATTTTCCCGAAGGGAGAGGTTCAATCGGCTGTTCATACTTGGTCCGCCAAGGATGTTGTTTAGCAAGTACAGCTTGAATCGATTGGAGTCGTGAAGGGAATAGGCAGGTCTGCCCATTGCACAAAGAGACTGGGTGACGTCCCGCTGGACTGTTTTGAACTTAGGCTGGTAGTGGTGAAAGCCATTTCTTACATAGAGGGTACGCTTGCTTGGGATTTCTCTGAGTGGGCCTTCGATGATTTTCAAGGCTTTTTCGAAGGAAATATTTCCTACGACTGAGAAGACCAACTGTGAGGTATCCATTCGAGTGGAGATGAAATCAAAGAAATCTCTTTGTTGAAAACTTCCCACGGTTTCCTCCGTGCCTAGGATGTTTCTGCCGAGAGCGTGATTTTCAAAGACTAAGGCATCCAGATCGTCTTGGATCGAATCGTCTGGAGAATCTCGATACATTGCCATTTCTTCGAGAATCACCTGCCGCTCTTTTTCGATTTGTTTCTCAGGAAACGTGGAATTGAACGTAATGTCAAACAGGAGTTCGGCTGCTTTTGGATAATGATCCTTGAGTACTGAGGAATAGAAGCAAACCTTCTCCTTGGTAGTGTAAGCATTGAGTTCGCCACCCAGGGATTCGAGGCGATTGATGATATGGAAGGTTTTGCGTTTGTGGGTGCCTTTGAAGGCCATATGCTCCCAAAAATGAGCAAGCCCTTCTTGCTCCTTGTCTTCATCACGACTACCGATATTTAAAATAAACCCGCAATGTACAAGTCGGGTGTGGGTGACTTCCTGATGTACAATTCGGATTCCGTTGGGTAGCTCCTTAATATTCAAATGCATGCTGCGCTGTTCCTTTTTGGAAAGTACAAATTTAAGTTGAAACCCACTATCTCGGAATTTGATTCACAGGATTGGCATGATTTATTAACTTGCTCCATCAATTTTGTAATCATGAAATATTCGCCCCTACCTAAAGAACTATACATCCGCAACAGAGCCAAACTTGCTGCCAAGCTAGCAAAGAACTCAGTGGCGATCTTTAATGCCAATGATATTCTCCCCACTAATGCGGACGGGACTATGAAGTTCAGGCAAAACAATGACCTGTTTTACCTCAGCGGAATTGATCAGGAAGAGACCATATTATTGATCGCTCCCGACTGTCCCAATCCTGCTTGGAGAGAGGTCTTGTTTTTAAGAGAAACGAATGACCACATCGCTGTTTGGGAAGGTCACAAATACACCAAAGAAGAAGCTAAGGCAGCCTCAGGGATTGAAAATATCCAGTGGCTATCGGCTTTTGACAATATTTTCAGCTGGGTAGCCAATCTATCTGAGCGCATCTACTTGAATACCAACGAGCACTTGCGTGCTGGAATTATTGTGGAAACACGAGATGCCCGCTTTATCAAAAGCTGCAAGGAACGTTATCCGCTTCACATTTTCGAGCGCGTGGCTCCTCTGATGCATCAGTTGCGCGGGGTGAAAGAACAAGAAGAACTCGATCAGCTTCAGATTGCCTGTGATATTACAGAGAAGGGCTTTCGTAGAATCCTTTCTTTTGTGAAGCCTGGAGTGACAGAGTATGAAGTGGAGGCGGAGTTTATTCACGAGTTTATCAAAAACCGAAGCAAGGGCTTTGCCTATGAGCCGATCATTGCCTCTGGCGCTTCTGCTTGCGTGTTGCATTACATTGAAAACAACAAAGCTTGCAATGATGGGGAGCTCCTTCTTCTGGATGTCGCAGCTGAATATGGCAATTACAATGCAGACATGACCCGTACCATTCCAGTAAATGGAAGGTTCACGGCAAGACAGCGAGCAGTGTACGATGCGGTTTTGCGTGTCAAGCTAGAGGCTTCCTCAATTCTAAGACCTGGAGTAAATATCCAAGATTACCACAAGGAAGTAGGCTTGATCATGCAATCCGAGCTTGTGGGACTTGGCCTAATCGATCAGACCGACATAAAAAATCAGGATCCAAATTGGCCAGCCTATAAAAAATACTTCATGCATGGTACTTCTCACCATTTGGGATTGGATGTTCACGATGTAGGCACGATGCACTATCCAATTACTACTGGAATGGTCTTCACCGTAGAGCCAGGTATTTACATTCCTGCAGAAGGATTTGGAGTACGTTTGGAGGATAATATTGTGATCCTAGAAAATGGCTATTTCAATCTGATGCGAAATATTCCGATTGAGGCAGAGGAGATTGAGAGTCTGATGAATAGTTAAGATTGATTTTATACTTCAGCTTTTCCAAAGTTTTGAACTTTGGAAAAGTTTCCTCCACTAATAAAGAGAAAAACCCTCTCAGATCGCTTCGAGAGGGTTTTTTATGCAAGTTCAATCGGGAAATTACCCGATAGAAATTCTCTTGAATGCGTTTACAGTCAAGCCTTTGCTTATGTTGTTCAGGTATTGCGCGATAGACAAAGAGTTGTCTTTCACAAACTGCTGGCTCAACAAGGTGCTTTCTTTGTAGAACTTCTGAAGCTTACCCATTGCGATTTTTTCCAACATTTCTTCAGGCTTACCTTCTGCTCTAGCTTGCTCTTTACCGATTTCGATTTCTCTTTCGATCATAGAAGCATCTACACCGTCTTTGTCCACAGCTACTGGGTTCATCGCAGCAATTTGCATTGCAACGTCTTTTCCTGCCTCTTCTACGTCAGCACCGGAAGTGTTCACCATTCCTACCAATACACCCAATTTACCATTGGAGTGGATGTAGGTTACGACCTTCTCAGCGTTGATTACTTCGTAGTGAGAGATTTCGATTTTCTCACCGATTTTACCGGTCATTTCGATGATTTTCTCAGCTACAGTAATGCTGTCGAAAGGCAAAGCAAGGATCTGCTCAGTAGCAGTACATCCGTTGTTTACAGCCAAATCGATAAGAGTGTTTGCGAACGTACCGAACTCTTCGTTTTTGGCTACGAAGTCAGTCTCGCAAGTCAAGGAAAGAAGGATGCCTTTTGCTCCACCTTCCGCTACTCGGGTTACTACTACGCCCTCTTTGGTTTCACGGTCAGCTCTGGAAGCAGATACTTTTTGACCTTTTTTTCTGAGGATGTCCACTGCTTTTTCGAAGTCGCCTTCTGCTTCTGTCAAAGCTTTTTTGCAGTCCATCATACCGGCACCGGTCATTTGTCTCAGTTTGTTTACGTCTTGTGCAGTAATTGCCATTGTGTGATCAGTTTATTTATCAACAGATTATAGAATTCAATTTAGGTTCGTTGGAGGCCAAAATTAGAAGTAAAAAAGTCCTCACAACGTGATGTTTTTGTTAACCCAGGCATCAAAGCTCAGGTCAGGCAAAAACAAAAAATTGAACATCGACCTAAGCCAGATGTTCAATTTTTGTGTATTCAAATCGATTGTGGATTATTCTTGTGTTTCAGCGTCCACAGCTCTTTTTGCTTCTTCCTCTTCAGAAAGTTTAGCATCGTCCTTGTCTCTCT
>CALRRX020000231.1:0-5852 GCA_943370675.1 Reyranella massiliensis 521
GGGGATCTTGGGACCAAAGCAGTATCAGGAATTTTCTATGAATTACATTTCACAGATCTGTGATGCAATTACTGAAGTGCCTGTAACCGTATTTGCGAAAGGGGCCTTTTTCGCACGAGAAGAAATGGCAAAGCTCAACTGCGAGACCATTGGACTGGACTGGAATATGGGAATCGAGGAATCAAGAAAGATTATCGGACCCAACAAAACCCTCCAGGGAAATCTAGATCCAGCCGCACTTTATGGCAATCCTGATCAGGTGAGAGCAGCCACGATAGAGATGATGGATCAATTTAAAGGGACAAGGCACATCGCCAACCTAGGCCATGGAGTCTATCCGGATATTGATCCGGAGATGGTCAAGGTATTTATCCAAACTGTCAAAGAGTACTGATAAAAACTCTAATTGAGACAAAAAGGGGCTTTCGGCCCCTTTTTTATTTTCAATAGAAAAAATCATAAAAACAGCTTATGATTTGCAAAAACAATAATTATAGCTTGGTTTTTTACAAATTTTTCAATGAAAATGTTTTTTCTTTAGAAACTTGGTTTTAGATTCAACCAGATTTTGATTAAAACTTATCATTTGAAACAAAATCAAACTTTATCTAAACCTATTTCAAACCAAAAAACATCATTTAATGAAAAACCTGTTTAATTTCAAACCAGACGGATTAAAATCCATCCTTGTTTTAGCCTTAGGCTTGATCATGATTGCAAATCATGCTTCCGCCCAAGAAGAAAAGCAGTTCAATTTCTCAGTTACAATGAATTCTGATCAGTTCTTCGGATTCTACCCTACCTTCCAGGGATCTTATGGCTTTTCTGACAAAGCCCAATTCACCTTCTATGGCATACATTGGGGTGGAGGAACCGGCGCGGCATGGGGCAATTGGACCGAATTCGGAGTTGGGGCTAACTTTCAAGCCGCAGATGGACTTTCCATCAATCCTCAGATTGGCTTTTTGGGAGGTAATCTCCTTAGCTCTGGCACAGATGGCCCAGCTATATTTGGGGATGGTATCGTACCAAACCTGACAGTCAACTTATTGAAAGAGAAGGTAGAAGGACAGTTTTACTTTGGCTATTACTCCCCTCTTCGTAATGAAGCACCAGCTAACGGAACAACCTTGGCTTATGTTCATTACTGGTTAAACCTTGGTGTACGCGCGAGCAAATTTTTCTCAGTGGGTGCGCATTACGAGCATTTGATCAATTCAGGCGGCTCGGATGTTGCAACTTCGACTGACGTCTATCAATGGTTGGGTCCATACGTGCAGTTTAGCAAACCTACGGGAGGTCCTTTCGCCAGATTCTCTTTTGGAACTGACTTGGTAGAAGGAAACGATTCCTTCTTCAAGTTGACTACCGGATTCAGCTTCTAATCAAACCACCACCTTACAAGAACCACAAAGCCGGGCTGATCAAACAGTCCGGCTTTCGTATTTCGAGTTGGCCGAGATTATTACAATGGAATCAATTCATCACCAATGGTTACACTTCCTTCTCCCAAGGCTACCACATTTTGGCCAAACATGACCTTATTATTGACCGTGCGATAGGTTGCAAGAGTCCTTAGAGGTTCCTTTCCCCTTTCACCGGTATCCTGATCTACGGTAGTTAATACACAGCGAGCACAGGGCTTTACAATTTGAAAGTAAACTGAGCCGATTTGGATTTTGCGAAGTTGATCTTCCAAAAAGGGGATTCCTCCGGAAAAAACCAGATTAGGACGAAAGCGATTCATCGGTACAGGCGATTCCAGCCTGGAATTTAACTCGTCCAAAGAAGACTGCCCGATAATCAAATAAGGCATACCATCCGCAAAACTGACCGACTCTCCATTTACCGCATACCTTGGATCCACTTTGCGCTGAGTCGACTCAGGCATTAGGACTAGGTCAACTTCAAAGCCGATAAATTCGCTAAACCAGTTACCGACAGACGAAGAAACTATTTTCCCAACTACCTGATCATCCCAAATTACCACAGGAATCTCGGGGCCCTCTGCCAAACCAAAGGGAATCAAAAGCTGTCGAAGAGGAGAATTTTTCACATAAACCAAAAGGCCGTTCTCTTGCAATTCCACCCGCAGCAAAGCCAAAAGAGGAAACTCTCGTTGCGAAACAAACCTCCCCGACTTATCCACCAGCATCCATCTTCGATCATATTGAAAGCCCTTCTCCTCCACCTTGGCCTCTGTTAGCCTGATCCCTCCCAAAGACTTGATGGGGTAGATAAAAATATCCTGTAGCACTAGATGTTCCCTCATGATTTAAAAATAGAAGAATCCAATCAGGAAAAAGATCTCCCTCCTCGATTGGTGCATGAGAAATGGAAAGAAATCCGAAAAAAGGACACATTCCTCAGCAATTTGATACCCCAATGCACCAAGCCAAGTCCAAGCTAAACCAAGGATTAAGACGCCTAGCCATCTAGACCGTTCATTTTGTATCCGTTTAAAAAAGCCTCGCATCAATCCCCAGATGCTGCAACTCGTTCTAAGGTTGCATGACAAGTCCACATTTCTGACAGTTACGTCAGTATTTCAACCTGCTGAAGTGACAATTGAGTAAGACAGCCAAGGATCAACGGTCGCTATCCCTGACAAACTGACACCAAATCGAACAAAAAAACGGATGGCACACGCATTGAAGAATGCGGAATGTATTCAATCCGAAAACACATAAAACTTATATAATCATGGGAAAAATTATAGGCATTGACTTGGGTACCACCAACTCCTGCGTAGCCGTAATGGAGGGTAACGAGCCTGTAGTCATCCAAAACAGTGAAGGAAGAAGAACCACTCCATCTATCGTGGCCTTCTTAGACAACGGAAACGGCGAGCGCAAAGTAGGTGATCCTGCCAAGCGTCAAGCCATCACCAATCCAGCAAACACCATTTCTTCAGTAAAGAGATTTATGGGAAAGAAATTTTCCGAAGTCTCCGACGAGAAAAAACACGCTTCTTATAAAGTAGAGCAAGGATCAAATGACACTGTCACTGTGAAAATAGGCGACAGATCGTACACTCCTCAAGAACTTTCTGCTATGATTCTTCAGAAAATGAAGAGCACCGCTGAAGACTTCCTTGGCCAAACTGTAACAGAAGCTGTAATCACTGTACCAGCTTACTTTAACGACGCCGAGCGTCAGGCGACCAAAGAAGCCGGTCAGATCGCAGGTCTTGAAGTGAAGCGTATCATCAACGAGCCAACTGCTGCGGCTTTGGCATACGGGATGGATAAGAAAAATCAGGACATGAAGATTGCCGTGTACGACCTTGGCGGTGGTACATTCGATATCTCCATTCTTGAGCTAGGTGACGGTGTATTCGAAGTGAAATCGACCAATGGCGACGTACACTTGGGTGGCGATGACTTTGACCAAGTGATCATCGACTGGTTGGCTTCCGAGTTCCAAGCAGAAGAGCAGATCGATTTGAGAAAAGATCCAATGGCTCTTCAGCGATTGAAAGAAGCAGCTGAAAAGGCAAAAATTGAACTTTCCAGCTCTGCATCTACAGAAATCAACCTTCCTTACATCACCGCAACACAGACCGGACCAAAGCACTTGGTGAGAAACCTAAGCCGCGCCAAGTTTGAGCAGCTTTCTGAGACATTGGTAAGAAGATCCATGGATCCATGTATCAAAGCCTTGAAAGATGCAGGTATGACTGCTGCAGATATTGATGAAGTAATCTTGGTAGGTGGTTCTACCCGAATCCCAAAAATTCAGGAAGAGGTAGAAAAGTTCTTCGGAAAGAAACCTTCCAAGGGTGTAAACCCTGACGAAGTGGTAGCCATCGGTGCTGCTATCCAAGGTGGTGTTTTGACTGGTGAAGTGAAGGACGTACTCCTTTTGGACGTAACTCCACTTTCCTTGGGTATCGAAACCATGGGTGGAGTATTCACCAAATTGATCGAAGCCAACACCACTATCCCAACCAAAAAGTCTGAGATTTTCTCTACAGCATCTGACAATCAGCCAGCAGTTGATTTGCACATCTTGCAGGGAGAAAGACCTTTGGCAAAGGATAACAGATCCATCGGTAGATTCCAACTTTCAGATATTCCTCCTGCACCAAGAGGAGTTCCTCAGATTGAAGTGACCTTCGACATCGATGCTAACGGTATCCTGAATGTGTCTGCAAAAGACAAGGGAACTGGCAAAGAGCAGAAAATCAAAATCGAAGCTTCTTCAGGACTTTCTCAGGATGATATCGAGAGAATGAAACGTGAGGCAGAGGCAAATGCTGCCGGCGATAAGGCTGAAAAAGAGAAGATCGAAAAGCTAAACCAAGCTGACAGTTTGATCTTCCAGACAGAAAAGCAGCTGAAAGAATACGGTGACAAGCTTTCTGATGGAAACAAAGCCAACATCAGCTCCGCTTTGGAAGCCTTGAAGTCTGCTCATGGATCTAAAAACATCGAAGGCGTCGACGCAGCGATGGAAAATCTAAATAAGGCTTGGGAAGCGGCTTCTACCGAAATGTACAATGCCACTCAAGGAGCAGGTGCACAGGCAGGACCAGATGCCGGAGCTAGCTCAAGTGCAGGTGATGGGGTCTCTGATGTAGACTACGAAGAAGTAAGCGAAGACAAGAAGTAATCATAAACTAAACCAACTTAGACAGCATCTGTTGAGAGACAGATGCTGTTTATGTTTTTGGCAAAAGCCAAGATTAATCAATTGGTGAACCCAACAAATCTGAAAAAGAAGCATGCAATTAACCGCTGACAATAAATTAAAAAAGCTAATTGTGGTAGGCGACCGAGTGCTGATTCGCCTCAAAAAACCTCATGAGAAGACCGATTCGGGACTCTATCTACCTCCTGGCGTACAAGAGAAAGAGAAAGTCCAGCAGGGCTATATCATCAAAGCGGGCCCTGGCTATCCAATCCCAATGCCAGTCGAGGACCATGAACCTTGGATGGATTCAGATGAAAAAGTAAGGTACGTGCCTCTTCAGGCAAAGGAAGGAGATCTCGCTATTTTCCTACTTTCAGGGGCGCATGAGGTGATGTATGAAGGGGAAAAATACTACATCGTTTCTCAGGGAGCCATTTTAATGCTGGAGCGAGAGCAGGATTTATAACAAAATAGCCCTAGTTTCTCTTTGAGCCCCCAGCAACTTCCTATTTGAAAAAAGAAGTCGAGTTGAAGAGCAATTGATTTAATTATTGTTACCAAGCTCGGCTTTGTTTTTTTATTGAGGACAAAGTTGAAATAAACATTTCTCATGCTGACTTTCTTATGGGGAATAAAATTTGCGATAAACTGAGAATTTGGAGGCTGAATCTTTGTCACTTAAAAACTCAATAGAAATGAAAAAACCGGAATGAAAATCATCCCGGCTTAATTAACAATAGACCCTGTTTTATTATTTGAATTGTTTTTAAAACGAGTTTAAAAAAGAGTTAGAATTTATAGATAGCGGCTAATCCAAATGTGGTTTGGCTATTCTTGGTGAAAGAACCATTTGAATCCATAAACTGCTGTGATCCGGATTCATAACCAGTGTCATCTAGTTTGCCAAAAGCATCCATTCTTAATTCCGGCTTTAGCATCAGATGACCTTCGATCAAGTCAATATTTGTTGTTAAAGTCACTGAATTCACTTTTGTACCAATGTATGTATTTCTCACATTGTCAAAATTCCTTAATCCCCTTGCTCCATCTTCATTATTGAAATGTTCTGCTCTAAGCCCTAAAACGATTAGATTAGATAGTGAGTAGGTAAAATAAAGATTGGCTCCGTACCAAGATTTAGTATTGATCAAGTCGCCGTCTGCTGGAATAAATGTTCCTGGTGATCCCAGTGTACCTTTTTGCATACCTAACATGAA
>CALRRX020000232.1:0-5838 GCA_943370675.1 Reyranella massiliensis 521
GAGACCATTTCACCAGAATTGATTCCAATAGAAACCTGCGGTTTGAAATTTGATTTGAAAGAATATTCAGGGATAGCGTTCATTTTTTCACGTATTGCCAAGCAGGCCTTCACTGCTCTCTCGGTGTGATTTGGGCCTTGAAATACAGACATCACGGCGTCTCCGATAAACTTGTCCACGCTGCCTTTTTCCTCTATGATCTCTTTGACCATCAGGTCAAAATACTCATTCAGCAATCCGACTACGGTGTTGGGATCTTCTGATTCTGAGATTTTGGTGAATCCTACGAGGTCTACAAATGCCACTGTCGCTTGAATAGTCTCATTTTCCATGAGGGCCGACTCGATCTCCTTTCCACCCATAAAGTTGAGTACGGTCTCATCGACATACATTTTGAGAATGTTATTTTCTCTCATTGCCTGGATCGTACCCTTCACTTGATTGATATAGTTTAGGGTCTTTTCCATAGTGATTTCCAAATCCTGAAAATCCACTGGCTTAGTCACAAAATCAAAGGCCCCTAGGTTCATTGCTTTGCGGATATTTTCCATATCGCCATAAGCAGAGATAATGATGGTCTTGGTGAGGGGGTTTTTCTCTTTCGTATTCGAAAGAAGCGTCAGTCCATCCATGACAGGCATATTGATATCGCTGAGAATGATATCTACGTCGGGATTTTCTTTTAGCGTGTCAAGTGCAAGCTGACCATTGAGCGCGAAAAGCATCTCATATTCTCCCGACCTGATTTTTTGTCGATACTTCTGCCTGAAGAGCATTTCCAAATCTTCCTCGTCGTCAACAACCAGTATTTTAGCCATGTTATTTATTCGTAAGCAATTCAGCTATTTCATTTTTTAAGGATTCAAAATCTACAGGTTTGGTAAAGAATCCTTTCGCTCCTGAATTTATTGCCTTATTGTAATTTTCCCGATCTCCATAAGCAGAAATCATACTTACTTGGATATGGGGAAACTTTGATTTGATATTTTCCAAAAGCTCTAATCCACTCATGCCCGGCATGTTGATATCAGAAAAAACATATACCACATCAGGAGAATCAGACTTACTCAAAAAATCCAATGCCTGCTGACCCGAAAAAGCAAACTCTACTTCCAATAGCTTACTTTTAATCTCACGCCGGAATTTTTGAAGAAACATGATTTCCACATCCTGCTCATCGTCTACTATCAAAATTTTCATTGTTTTAAAAAGTTAAAGTGTCGTTTCAGATGTATTTGGGGAGTTGCTGGTCTAAGCCTAATCCAGATCGCTATCTTCCAATCCAACTTGATAGATTAAAATCAACAAGAAGATAACTAATGACTATTCGATGGAGATTAACTATCAGAATTTCAACTTCCTGATTTAAAACAAATTAATCGTCCAAATGAAAACCTAAGAACAAACCAATCCCGTCTCTAATTTAGCTTTATATTCCAATTCAACACCAATTAATTTGCTTTCTAAAATACAAAAATCGGTTTTCGTTATTTTTTGATATGAATTGAATCTAAGGAGGCCAACAGGGCCTTAAGTGCCAAAACAGACTGCTACTACTCCCCGCTTTGGAGATTTAAAATCTCTTTTTTGAGCGACTCAAAATCTACAGGTTTGGTAAAAAAACCCTTCGCTCCGGAGTTTATGGCTTTGTTGTAATTTTCGCTGTCACCATATGCGGATACCATACTCACATGGATTTGTGGAAATTTTTCCTTGACAATGGATAGCATCTCCAGTCCACTCATACCCGGCATATTAATGTCCGAAAAGACATAGACGACCTGTGGGGGATTTTCACTACCCAAGATCTCCAATGCTTCCTGACCTGAAAATGCGAATACCAATTCTAACTGACCGCTTCGAATTTCTTTTCTCAACTTTTGACGAAAAAGGTCTTCAACATCTCTTTCATCATCTACTATTAAAATCTTCATGTCGTAAAAATTCAGGATTTGACTTTGGGTAATTCTATGCTAAACTTGGTAAACTCGCCCACTTTGGAGCTTATTTCGAGCTTACCTTCATGAGATTTGATGATATCATGGGTAATGCTCAAACCGAGACCTGTACCTTCCGTTCCCTTTTTGGTGGTAAAAAAAGGCATCAATAACTTATCACGAATGTCATCCGGCACTCCGGGGCCATTGTCTTCTACTTCGATTAAGACCTTTTCTCCAAGGTCTTTTGTCCGGACTACCACCTTGGCTTTATAGTCGCTTCCCTCTTTGGCGATTTTCTCTCTCATTGCATCAAAGGCGTTTTTCACCAAGTTTAGTATCACCCTGCTGAAATCTTCCGAATTCAGGTCCACCTTGGGCAAAGACTCCTCCAGCTCGAGCTGAATGTCCACGTTGATAGGATTAGGATTGGCACGCATGCCATGGAAAGCCAAGTTGGAATATTCCCTAATCAGTGCATTCAAGTCAGTTGGATCTTTGGTGCCCGTTCCTCCACGGGAATGCATCAGCATGGATTTGACGATGCCGTCAGCCCTAGATCCATGATGTCTTATTTTCCCCAAATTGGATTTTACATCGCTCAATAAGTCCTGAATATTTTCCACTTCAGGGGAATTGGGAAGCTTCTGAAGTTCTTCTTCAATCTCCTCCAAAAAGTCCTGACTGAGCTCCGAAAAGTTGTTGATAAAATTCAGTGGGTTTTTAATTTCATGTGCGATCCCAGCTGTCAATTGACCTAGGGAGGCCAGTTTTTCCTGCTGAATCAATTGCTCTTGGGTAGATCTCAGGCTATCCAGCGCCTCTTGCAATTCCTCTTTTTGTTGGTTGATTTCAAAAGTCCTTTCACTGACCATACGCTCCAATTCATTTTTCTTTTCTTGGGCTATGTGAAATTGTCTCTCTTTTTCTTTTGCTATGAGCTGCTCAAGCTTCCTGTCTTTTATTTGCTTTCTGTGGTTAACCCACATAGTCACCGCCCAGATAAAGGCAAAAACACCAGCGGCATCTATGTAGGACTCAATCGATTCGTATAAGTCCTTATCATACAGCTTCAATAAAAAGCGCAGAAGAGAGACTCCGATAATCGGCAATGGAGTAATCGCAAGGTTTTTATGCTTCTCAAACGCAGGAGTATTTACAATGAAATAAATGATGCCCCCTACCAGCAAAAAGGAAAAAAACTGATAAAGATACTCAGGAGGCAACTCTGTATTGGTTAAGACAGCCAACACTCCCGATAAGATCATGCCGTAGTTAAGGTACTTTTTAAGGTCCTCTCTAAGCCCATCAGGCTCACTACTCTTTTTGAGGTAGTAAAGAAGAAATAAGGAAATGAGGTTAATAAAAGTCATTTCAAACAGTTAGTTTTTCCAAAGTAGCTCGTGTGGATACTATTTTGAATCTAAATTGAAAAAAACCAGAAGATTAGCAATACACGGAATCAAATTAAACCTTGCATTTTCTGGATTAAGACTCTCTTTTCCAGAATTTTTCTTCCTCAGGTAAGGATTCAAGAGCCACTTTCATTTGATCGTGACCTTTTTGTACGATCTCCTTCCACCTGGAATCATCCAACATTCCAATGCCTTTGAGCTCCATTTCCAAGTAAACCGCCACTCCAGATTTTGACATTTCTTGCTTTTGACGGCTATTCAGAGTCAGAGAATTGACCAAGATCGAGGTGATTCCTGGGAGTCTGTATTTTTTTCTTCCCAAAAGAGAGTCCATCAATAAGGTCCCTGCAGAGGGTATGTCGTCAAATTTCACTGGCTGTGACCTAAGTTGGGTAAGTGAAATCGCAATGATGTGCCTGACGGGGTAATTGTACATGGTTTCAATAGGCAGGTTATCCACCACACCTCCATCCACATGAAGCTGGTGGTCGATTACCACTGGAGGATAAATACCAGGAATGGCAATACTTGCCGCTATCTGCTTCCATGCCACACCTGAATCATGAATTTTTGTGGAGGCGTTGGAGAAGTTGGTAGATACACAATAGCTGGTGACCCAGAAATCCTCTAAATGGGCCTCACCCATCATTTTTTTAAGGTAGTTGACCATTTTCTTTCCGGACATAATGGAAAGTATCGGAAAGGTGAAATCATTTCGGGTCAGCTTATTTGACGCGGAATCATTGGCATAAAATCGAATCTTTTCCGGATCAAAATCACAGTAGGATGTCGTGATCCCGTAAAGTGCTCCCGCACTAGTACCTCCCAAAAAGTCGATTTCCACGCCCATTTCATTGAGGGCCAAGACTGCCCCCAAATGCGCAAACCCTTTGGCACCTCCTCCACCCAGCACTAAGCCTATGGCTTTATTGGTCAATATTCGGGCAAACCTTCTAATATCTGGGCCATGATTTAACCGGTAATGAATGTGCAAATCGAGCTTCCTGTTTTCAAACCACCTTCTCGTATTGATCGGGTGAGGGGCATTTTCGGGATGAAGGAGTAGAAGGAAGATTTTCTTATTCAGAATATTCTGAGAATACAATTCCAATCTCTTTTCGATCTCGTAAAGGTCACTTTCTGCATAAAAATCGGTTGCTATGACAATCAAATCCGCGTAGATGGCGCATTGCTTTGACCAATTAAGGTCTGCCTCACTACAGACGAGGAAATTTAATCCCTCGTGATCCTCCAATGCCCGATACAAATCATGGGTATCCCATGCGGCATGTGAATCGTGATCCAAAACCTGAATCGGTACTTGCAATGCCTCAAACTCCTGCTGAATGGCACCTGTGTAGGCAGTAATATCCCGATCTGCCTGAAGATTCATAACTGCAATATTCTTGGCCGAGCTTTCCAAATGCTGTTGGAGTGAGTTTCTCCTCATGCGGTTGATTACAAACCTCGCCATCTGAGTAGAAAACTCAGGCTTTTTACTCACCAGCTTCAAATATTCGAGCTCAGTAAGTTCCAAAACAACAGATTTACGGATAGCAACTACTGATGCAGATCGAGGAGCAGAGGTAAACAAGGCAAACTCCCCTATCGGCTCACCCTCTCCGATATCTCCCAAGGCATGAAGGACATTGTCATTTTGGGTAGCCAAGGCTCTAAAACGGCCAGAAAGGACAATGTAAAGGGAGTTGCCAGTATCCCCTTGGTGAAAAAGAAATTGTCCTGTCTCGAGTTCCAGGGTTCTCCCGGATGACAAGATTTGGTCGATGAACTCTACATCTGAATCACCAAAAAGGCGAAATAAAATCCTTTGATAGTGGGATTTTCTTGGGGAATTAGGTTCCAAAGTGAATAAACAGGGTTAAAAAGGTACGTATAGCTAATTTTAAATTCTCTGTCTTAAAAAAGCAAGAAACAAGTCGATAGGACTACCTACTATTCTATGAATGGTGACTGTTTGCTTCCTTCGAATTGACCCTCAAAATCACTGCGCTTTAGGTAAAGTCAAGCTGAATTTGGTCCACTCGCCCACTTGAGTGGTAATATCCAATTCACCCTTGTGCGCTTTGATGATGTCATGGGTGATGCTGAGTCCCAAACCGGTACCCTCCGTTCCTTTTTTGGTAGTGAAAAATGGCATCAGCAACTTGTCTTTGATTTCGTCAGGTACTCCTGGCCCATTGTCTTCTACCTCGATGAGAATCTTATCCCCCAGATCCTTGGTACGCACCTCCAGTTTAGCTTTGTAGTCTGGCCCAACTTTCGCGATTTTTTCACGCATGGCGTCAAAGGCGTTTTTCGTCAGATTCAAAATGACACGACTGAAGTCCTCAGAATTGAGCGGTATTTTGGGTAAATCTTCCTGTAGGTCAAGCGCAATATCAACATTGATCGGGTTTTTATTGGCTCGCATTCCATGAAAGGAAAGGTTGACATATTCCTTGATCACTTCATTGAGGTCGGCAGGT
>CALRRX020000233.1:0-5818 GCA_943370675.1 Reyranella massiliensis 521
CTCTATGGCTGGTCCTTGGTTGAAATACAGAGGTCACTTGGACAACATTTCCAACAATATGCTCATCGGCGCGGTCAATGCATTTAACGATGCGACTAACAAGGTGAAGAATCAACTTAATGGTGAATATGGTGAAGTTCCGGCTACACAGCGTCATTATAAAGCTGCAGGCATTGGATCCATCGTTGTAGGTGATGAAAACTACGGGGAAGGATCTTCCAGAGAGCATGCGGCTATGGAGCCAAGATTCTTGGGAGTAAGAGCGATCTTGGTAAAGTCATTTGCCAGAATTCACGAAACCAACCTTAAGAAACAAGGAATGTTGGCTTTGACTTTTGCCAATCCTGCTGATTATGAGTTGATCCAAGAAGATGATGCCATCGATATCGTAGGCCTCACTGAATTTGCTCCTGGTAAATCGCTTCAGATCGTACTTAATCATAAGGATGGCAGTAGCCATACCATTTTGGCAAATCATACTTACAATGAAGGCCAGATTGAATGGTTTAAGGCAGGCAGTGCGCTTAACCTTATCAAGGCAAAAGCCTAATCAAATACACTAATTCTTAGAGAGCCGTAGCGAAAATTCGTTACGGCTTTTTTACATTATATCATCATGATTAAATCAGCCTGGTTAAAAAGTTTCTTAGGAATTATTTTCCTTTTCTCAATTAATAATTCGTTTGCTCAAAACGAGTCTGACGAACGTGCCTTGCTTGAGATTCAGAACGGTATTAGTATTTCCAAAGACTCACTTTTTAGGCTCAATCTCCGATTTAGAATGCAGAATCGTTTTGGATTGAGGACTGAGAGTGGAGAGGATTTGTCCATTGAACAGACTGATTTCAGAGTGAGAAGGATGCGATTGAGGCTAGATGGCTTTGTACTTAGTCCCAAGATTCAATACTATGTTCAGCTAGGTTTTTCCAAATCGGATATGGATTTGGATGGTGGAACATTTGCACAGCCGATTCGGGATGCCATTATCTACTACTACTTTAATCCCAATTTCTATATTGGATTTGGGCAAGCTAAGTTACCTGGCAACAGGGAGCGAGTGGTTAGTTCGGGCAACTTACAATTTGTCGATAGGTCGATTGCCAATGGAGTCTTTACTTTGGATCGTGATTTTGGCTTTTTTGCTTACTATACCATTCCAAGTAAAGGCAAGGCAAAGTATCAACTGAAAGGCGCAGTCAGTACTGGGGAGGGAAGAAATCCGTCTCCTGGTGATAATGGATTAAGCTACACCGGAAGATTTGAGTTTTTACCTTTTGGGAAATTTAAGAATGGAGGTGATTATTCGGAGGGTGATCTAGAGTTTGAAACCAAACCAAAGCTTTCACTTGCACTCACTTTAAATTCTAATCAAAACGGTTCAAGAGCCAGGGGCCAACTCGGTCCCGATCTTTATGAGAAAAGAGATCAACAGGTGCTGATTGTGGATGCAATGTTCAAATACCGAGGATGGGGAGTGTTGGCTGAGTATTTTCAGAGAAACTCACCAGATCCTATAACGCAAAATGCTTTGGGTGCTACAAGGGTAGTTTGGATGGGTAAGGGACACAATCTTCAAGTAAGTAAAATGATTTCAGCAAAGTCTGAATTGGCTTTTAGGTATGCTGAAGTCAAACCAGATGAAAAAATCAAGCCTTACGAAAGCCAAGGTGACGAAGTGACATTAGGTTTTTCCAGATACCTCAATGGTCACAGAATCAAGCTTCAGGGAAATTTTGGATATGGCTGGGCAAATAGTGAATGGAGCCTTGTGAATACCTCTAATTTTTGGTTTGGTACGTTTCAGGTAGAATTTGGGATTTAATTTTTTTTTGCAAAAAAATGTATTTATAATTTCAAAAACTTGCCATGAAATACAATTTGCTGTATGTTTACTTCCTAAAGAGGGAAAATTGCCTTCTTTTCTGAAGAAAGCACATCATTAAGCTGAAAAATGCAGGATAAAGGAATCAATAGCACATTTAAAAAAATCATTTACGAGTCGTCGGAAATGGTTTTTTTGGCTGATGATACTTATCCCTATTCCATTTTTTATACCAATGAAGCTTTTGATGAAAAGATTGGGGACTCTCTAGCCGAGCGTAATTTAGTTGGGCTAGGATTGGATATCAATGCCTATATTTTCAAGGAAGAATTGGTTTTGTCTCATGGACAAAAAGAATATTCCTTCAGACTTGAGCTTCCTCAGGACAGTGGCTCCAACTACTTTTTATTCTATAAAGGAAAAGAAATCAAATCATTTGGGCTTCCGAGTAAAAAAGAGGCGTATCAATTTTTTACATCCAAACTCGACGTCATCGCGATAGGGAAACATGACCATCTGACTTATCTCAACTCGATGGTACTGCCTGTTTTGGGATATGAGCCTATAGAATTGCTTAATACCAATCTTTGTTCTTTTGTTCATGACGAAGACTTGGAAAAACTGCAGAATGTGTGGAAGATCAATTCCAAATCCCAAGAGCCTATCTTTCATTCCTTCCGATTTAAATCAAAAAGCAATTCCTATAAACTGTTGGAATGTGCGATCCAGTTTACGCAAGAATCTTTCTTCGTGATCGCACGGGATATTTCTTCAAGAACTTCGGGACAAGAAGATGAAGCAAAATTATCTACTCTGATTAATAAGCTCCCTTCTTTATCAAGGGCATGTAGTTTTAAATATTCAGGAGAATCCAAAGAATTGGAGTGGGGGTTGTCTGAAACTGACCTTCAAGAGAAGTTTCAGATTTCCGAAAAAGAGAAAACAACTCTTTCGAATGAATTCACTTCTTTTTTGTCAAATCTAGAATTTGCAAATAAGGAAAATCAAAACCTAGAAGGGGAATTTTCACCTAGAGAAGGTTTTGGATTGAAGTATTCTCTTTTTATTCCAAAGACCTCACCTTCCTCTATTTGGGGTGTGATTTGGGATCAAAAAGAAAAAGAGGAACTACAAGAACAAGCGGCTGTTCTGGGTAAATACTGGGAAGAGTGCCCTGAGGCGATGATGATATTAGGTTGGGATGGTCAAATTCTCAGAATAAATCACATTGCAAAAAGTTTATTTGACCTTGATGATTTATCACTCAATAAGCATTTTAACTCTTTGAATATTTTTTCAGAAGAAGAAACTAGCTGGAGTGATTGGCGTGCCAAGATCCAAGATGGAAAAGCCCAATCCAAATTTGCTGTGAGATGCTTTGAGGAATCTGAAAATCCTCTGACCATCGAAGTAGCTCTGAAGAAATTGGAATTGCCATCCGGTGACCAAGCCATCGTTTCTTTCCGAAATATCAGTGAGCAAGTCACCCTTGAAAAAACGATAGAACAGAGTAGTGACTTCCTGATGAACCTCACCGAGCAGGTGCCGGGAGGACTTTATCAGCTGGTCTTGAATGCTGAAGGTCAGATGAATTTCTCTTTCCTTTCCAAAGGAATCAATTCTGTCTTGGGAATTTCCAAAGAAGAAATACATCAGTTTACAGACATTTCCTCTGCTATTTCTAAAGTTCATCCTCAAGATCTTCCTACGGTCATCATGTCCTCCGTGGCATCAGCTAAAAAGATGGAGCCTTGGCAGTGTCAGTTTAGGGTGAAGTCAGGGGATCAAGAACAGCCTTATCGCTGGGTTTTAGGCGCAGCTCGTCCTCAGGCAATGGAAAACGGAGATATGGTGTGGTATGGCTATTTGACTGACATTACCAAGCAAAAGGAGTTTGAAACCAAGTTGGACGAGGCAAGAAAGGCTGCTGAAAAAGCAACTCAGATCAAATCGGATTTCCTTTCCATGATCAGCCATGAATTGAGAACACCTCTCAATGCAATTTCTGGTTCTGTCTATTCACTATTCCATGAAAATCCAACTGACTCTCAAAAGTCAGCCTTGAATACCATCAATTTTGCTGTTGACAATCTGATCATTATGATCAATGACCTGCTTGATTTCCAGAAGATCGAAGCCGGTAAACTGACCATCGAGCACAACCCTCTGAATCTGAAGGGGCTTTTGGAGCAAATCATCAAAGGGCTCTCATTCCACGCTGCAGATTCAAAAAATAAATTGTCTTTGCATCTTTCCAATGGCTTGGATTTGGCAGTCAAAGGAGATAAGACCAGACTTTCTCAGATTCTCAATAACCTGATCACCAACGCATTGAAATTTACCCAAGAAGGTAATGTAGATGTCAAAGTGGAGCTATTAGGGCAAGTCAGAAATAAGGTTAGAATCTATTTTGAAGTCAAAGATTCCGGTATTGGCATCGCCCCTGAAAATCAGGAGAAGATCTTCAATGACTTCGATCAAGTTCGACCAACTTTCAGCACAAAGTATGGAGGTACAGGTCTAGGTCTTTCTATCACCCGAAAGCTTCTCAAGCTCATGGGAGGAAATATTGCACTGGAATCTCAAGTTGGAAAAGGAAGCAAGTTCTTCTTCGAACTCGAATTTGATGTGGCAGAGCAGGAGCTTGCAGTCATTCAGGAAGTGAAGAGCAAATCGATTTCATTCGATACGCTACACCTGCTTATGGCAGAGGATAATGATGTCAATTCCCTTGTTTTGGGTAAAATCATCAAAAAATGGGGCTTCACCTATGACCGAGTCCTAAATGGACTTGAAGCTGTCGAAGCCGTAAAAAACAATTCCTATGACTGCATCCTGATGGATATTCAGATGCCAGAAATGGATGGTTTTGAGGCAACCACCGAAATCAAGAAATTTTCAGAAATCCCGGTCATCGCACTTACAGCAGCAGCAAAGCTTGAAATTATGGAGAAAATCGATGAATGTGGTTTTGAAGGATTTGTTGCCAAACCGATCGATGCCGCAGAGCTTCTTAAGAAAATCAAAGAAGTAATTACTGAGAAAAATTACAAGGCCTGAGCTTTTTCGAGGTACTCAGCTACTAAATCCATCTCCGGATAATTTTTTGCCAAATCAGTCAAGTAGGAAAGAGCGGAAACTTTATCTCCAGTCATAACATAGTAGATCCCCTTGTTTCTAAGCGCAAAGGGGTTTTTGGGATCCATTTGAATGCTTTGATTGATCAGATTCAAACCTTCCTCTTTTTTATCGAGAAAAAGCAAATACAGCCCTTTGTTGTTGTAGAAATAAGCTTGCCTGTTATCCAACGTGATCGCCTTTTCCACTGCATTCAGTGCATTTTCATAATCCCTTTCATCAAAGAAAATCATCGATCTGAGGTTATGCAGATTAGGTTCGGTCGGGTTTAATTTTTCAGCTTCATCCAAAATAGCCCTAGACTCGGCATATTTTTTTTGATAATAAAGGATAGTAGCCTGATTTACCATCAAGTCTGAATTTTCAGGTGAAAGTCCAGAGGCAGTTTGAAACGCTTCTAATGAAGCAGGGAAGTCCTTTAGTTTTTCCAATGAAAGACCCTTCAAAAAATGCGATTTCCAGTTTTCAGCATCCAGTTTGATGAGTTTTTCAGAATCTTCTCGAGCCTTGTAAAACTCCCCGTTGTCGAGGTAGCTCAATCCTCTTTGAAAAATGGCATCGAAATAGTCAGGCTTAAATTGGACGGCTTTGCTAAAATCCGCGATCGCTTCCTCAAGCTGATTGAGTCTGAGGTGCGCCATGCCTTTGTTATAATAAGCATCTGAGAAAGTCGAGTCCAGACTGATTGCCTCTTGGTAGAATCCAATGGCAGATTTGGGATCATTTTCCTCCATCTTTTCATTTCCTTTCAGAAAGAATCGACCTTTTTTATCATCTAAGCTATCACAGCTCATCCAAAGGATTGCTGCTAGGAGAATGATGCTATTCGGGAATTTCATCAGTAGAAGTGCTTGGTTT
>CALRRX020000234.1:0-5815 GCA_943370675.1 Reyranella massiliensis 521
TCGGCTTTTGGCATGATATCACAGAGCGAATTGAATCCGAGCAGACTTTGGAAAGAAATCTCAAGCTGCTCGAGGCAATTGTGGAAAACAGTCACTCTGCGATTTTTGTCAAGGACTTGGATTACCGCTACACCATGGTCAATCGCCGATGGGAAATGGTCACAGGCCACAGCCGAGAGGAAGTACTTGGTAAGAGACTTGAAGAGTTTGTAATTGGTGATTTCTCGACCAAATACCTAGAGGATGACAAAAAAGTCCTCATTGATGGAAAATCTTCTTTCAATGAAGAAAAGCTGGAAAAACACGAGACCACTCTAGGTATCACCAATACCCAGTATTTTCTCTCCGTCAAATTCCCGTATCGCGATAACAAAGGCAAAATCATCGGCATGTGTGGAATTTCCACCGACATCACTGCGGTGAAGGAAGCTTCCATGATGGTTCAGGAGCGGGAGGCCAACCTCCAAGGCATCTTGGAAAGTGTAAATGAAAGTATCTGGTCCCTGGACAAAGACCTCAACATTCTATTCACCAACCAAACGTTCTTTAATGAATTTTTCCAGGCTTTTGGTGTAGAATTGATGAAGGGAATCAATATCATTAAATCCATCACTATAGCTCAGGAAAGAGATAAATGGATAAAGAGGTACCACAAAGTCCTCCAATCCGGCGAACCTATTGAATTTTTGGATCAAGTTATCACCCCTGAAAAGATCTATCATCTTGATGTGGTCCTATACCCCATCCTAGTGAATGGAAAAGTTGAAGGTATCTCAGGATTTAGTAAAGACGTGACCGAAAAGATGGCTTTGGAAGAATCTTCCAAGCTTTACTTGAATCTCTTCGAAAGTGCTACCAATGAGATTTACTTGATTTCTGCTAATTCTCTGACAATCCAGCAATCCAATCAGGCGGCACAAAATAACACCGGGTACAGCAAAACGGAATTGGCAGAGCTTTCTATTCTAAAACTCATTCAAGAAAAAGATCAAGAATCCCTTCTGGAAAAAATAGGCGGCATCACTTCCAAGAAGCTTTCTTCGGCATTCCTTGAGCTCATTTGCCTGAGAAAGGACGGTACCACTTACCCTACAGAAGTGCTCCTACAGCTATTCCACTACGAAGGAGAAGATTACCTCTCAGCCTTTGTGACGGATATTTCCGAACGTAAGCGCAGTCAGCTGGCTCTTCAGGAGAGTGAATTGAGATTTAGTCAGATATTCCAGGAAAACGTGACCCCGATGCTTCTCATCGACCCACACACAGGCAGCATCGTAGACGCCAACCCTTCGGCTTCGGCTTATTACGGCTATGAGATCGATGAAATCAAATCAAAAAATCTACTCGACGTCAATTACACCTTTGTTTCCAATCCTGAAGAAATGGAAGCTGCCACTCACCAAGTGCTTGGCACAGGAAAAGGCAAATTCCTTTTCAATCACAAATTGAAATCCGGCGAACTGCGAAGTGTGGAAGTATTCTGCAGTAAAATCAAGGTGGATAACCGGGAACTTGTGCATGAAATCATCCAAGACGTCACCGATCGAACCAATTTCTACAATGCTGTCGTCAAGCAAAACGAGACCCTAAGAGAAATTGCCTGGATTCAGTCACATATTGTGCGCGCACCTCTTGCCAAAATCATGGGATTGGTGCAACTACTTCAGGATAGCAAAGAAGAAGAAGATGAATACACCTTTGACTTCGTGCTTGGCGCAATTCTCAATGCAGCCAATGAACTGGATAAAGTCATCTTGGACATCAGTGAAAAATCCAACAGTGCCAAGCACCTTTTGGATTAACATTCCTTTGTCTTTCATCCCTATTCCCTAAAACTTCAGAAAATCCATTCACTTCTTAGAATGGATCCTTACTTACTACCATAGAATTATCCTAAAATAAAGTACCATGAGCGAGGAGTTGAACTTTTTCGATGCTGTAAACCAGCGTAGATCAGTCAGGATTTTTGATCAAAAAGAGCCTTTTGATGGAAATATCGTCCAAAAGTGCCTCGAGGCAGCCATCCTTTCTCCCAACAGCTCCAACCTCCAACTCTACCAGTTTGTCCGAGTACCGGAAAGCTCTCCACTGAAAGACAAACTGGCGCAGCTTTGCATGGGGCAAAAAGCAGCCACCACTGCCCGTGAACTAGTGGTCGTGGTAACGAGGAGAGACCTTTGGAAATCCAGAGCCAAAGCCAACTACGAGTACATTGCCTCCACCTATGAGGGTAAACCTGACAAAAAACTAAAGCAAGCTCTTGGTTATTACGGCAAGCTGATTCCAAAGCTTTATGGCAAATATCCGGGCTGGTCTTTACTCAAAAAACTCATCGCATTTGGTGTAGGGCTCAAGCGACCCATGGTTAGAGAAGTCGGCGAAACTGAGGTCCGGATCTCCGTTCACAAAAGCGCAGCGCTTGCCTCCATGACCTTTATGCTGGGAATGAAAGCTGCGGGCTATGACACCTGTCCTATGGAAGGGTTTGATTCCATACGGGTCAAGAAGCTGCTCGATCTTGATCCATCCGCAGAAATCTGCATGATCATCGGCTGTGGCAAAGGCCTTCCCGAGGGGATTTATGGCAAGAGATTTCGGGTGGATTCTAAAGAATTGATCCTAACAAAATAACTTTTGGTCACAAGCTCATCAAATAAGTCATCAAGTTGTCCAATTCTTCGGGAGAGAGTCCTACGAGGAGGTTTTCGTACATCAAGGATTTGAGTTCCTCTTCCGATTTTAAGATGTCACTTTTAGGGATTTTGACCTGATGATTGCCCACCAGCATTAGGGTAATGCTGTTTTCATCGGTATACACTACCCTGCCTAGGAGCACTTTTCCGTCTTTTTTGGTGACACGGGTAGCGATCATACTCGGCTCAATTCGTTCAGAGGGTTTGGAGATTTCCTCGATCAGTTCCTCTTTTGAAAATTCCTTACCGATTCCTTTCAGATTTGGACCAATCAAGTCCGTGACTCCGTCTACTGCATGACAAGCAGAGCAAGCCCGAATCGCAAAAAGTTGCTTGCCATTTTCTAGAGATGCCTCAGAAAAGGTCTGTTCGACAAGCATCCTTTGGCTCGGATTTTTGCCCTCGAGAGACGGATCATAAATGAGCTTATAAAAGCCGCCCGTTTTTTTCTCTACCGCATTGTACCAATAATCAGAAACCCCATGATGGGCAGCGTAGAGTGATCCATCTATACCAAAAGCCAAATCGGAGAGCTTTGGAATATCTGCCACTGGATATTCTTTAAAAGAATAGCCCGCTTGCTCTTTGGTGATTTCGACACGACCGATTCCTCCTCTAGTCCATCGCTCGCCCGGACCATAAAAGGCCACAAACAGGTTGCCCGCTGTACCACCAAAGGCATTGGAAGTTGAATTAAACACTACTCCACCAGGAGCTATTTCTGTTTCCAGAGAAAAGACAGGAGGTATAATCGAATCGTAAGTACCCTCGTATTTTTTGGGATTATGACCATAAAATTTACCGACTTGCAGGAGATTGAGCTCTTCTGTCGGATTGCCTCCCCCCTTGTTGTCTGCAAAAAATAAATCTCCCGAATCATGAAATGCCATCCCGTGAATCGATCGGATACCGGTGGCAACCTGGTCCCATTGGGTACCGTGGGGGGATATTTTGAAGATAGAACCTCTCATTCCTCTCGGATCGGGGGATGCTCCCGGATTCCAAGAGTCTGTCGTCAACACACCATACATCCACCCGTCAGGCCCTATACTCAGCGCACTGGTCCATTCATAAGGATGATCACTTACCGGAATCTGATTGAAAAACGTCCAGGAAGTGTCCGCTTCAAAGTCCCCGTCTGTATCCAGAAAAGCCCTGATCTCAGTCCGTGTACCGATATAGACCGTGTCACCCTTGTGAGTAAATCCTACAGGTGAAAATAGGCCAAGTGGATTGAGGTCTGCATACAGCCTTGCCTCATCTTCTACTCCATCCCCATCTGAGTCTTGGAGAGTATAGATTTCACCACTTTGGTTGGCCGCAAAAATCTGCCCTCGAGGACCCAAGGAAACCTGAACCGGATTGATGATCGTGACTCCCTTTTCAATAGGCAATTTGATCACTCGGTAAGGGCCATAGACAGCAGCCGTGGTATCCTCAAAAGCAGCGTAAGGATCCGCAGCTGGAGATTGACAGGAAAAGCCGGTGACCGCAAAAGCGAAAAGAAGAAACAGATTTCTTTTGAGATAGAATTGGGCGAGTCGCATAGAAAAAGGAAAGGTGGTTTGCTGAATTTAAAAAAATCAATTGAAAAATCACCTATCTAGCTGTTGGAATGAGGGTTAGCTATTTAGCTGAAAAGCTAAAAATATGAATTCCAGAATTCAAATATTTTAGATAATCAAGACTGGCACCGATTCAAAAAAACAAATAAAATTCAACTATTGACCTTCGAAGAAATCTTCATCAAGTTGCTTGATTTCATATGTGGTTTTGATTTGCACTCCCACATTAAATTCATGCATTAGATCAACCAATTTTTCTCCATCTATCAAAATGATTGTATGATGGGCATCATAGGCTTTTTTGACAGCACCTGTATCAAATTGAGAAGTAGTCACAAAAACACCTTTTGTGGTATCACCGCTCATTGCACCAATAAAATTCCGGATATCTTTCTCCCTAACTTTATTAGAATCATACCTTTTGGCCTGGATGTAAATTTTATCGAGTCCTAACTTGTCTTCATTGATGATTCCGTCTATTCCACCATCGCCAGTTTTAGAAGTCTCAATAAAATCACCATATCCCATTTTTTTCAAAAGCTTTAAAATCACTTTTTCAAAATAGAAAGGATCGATACTCTTAAGCTTTTCAAGTAATTCACTTTTAACCTGTGCCTCAATTTGCCTAAATCCACGATCAATAAGATCTTGAGGAGAGGAATTAATAATTTCAGACTCACCTGAATTCGACTTTCCTTTTTCTTCAGAATAAAAATCGAAAAGGCCTGAGGTTTCTTCAATTTCTTGAAGTTTAAGTTTACCCTTTTGTTCTAGCCCCTTTTGGGTAATTTGAACCATTCCTCTTTCTGGATACTGAATAAATCCTCCTTTTTTCAAGTAGGATTTACCCCATGCTATTCTATTCTGGATTAAAATCTCGCCACTTTTCGTTTGTTGCGTTAAAAGTTCCTCTGGGAGATTTGAGTAATATTTTTGAATTACTGATTTTATCAATTCTCGATGATGGACAGTTTTTCCATCACTCAAAATTTCAAGTATTGGGTTAAATGTCTCATGAAATTTTGGTAGGTCTTGTTTCATTTTTTCTTTCAACAAATTACTAGTCTCTTTATTCTAAATCCCCTATTCTCGTCTTCCACCATTCTCTATCCGTCTCACCCCGCCCATCCTTCACGGTCCAGGCTGCGGTATTGAATCGCTTCCGCCAGGTGCTCCACTTTGATGGATTCGCTTCCAGCGATGTCTGCAATGGTGCGGGCGACTTTTAGAATTCGATCATAGGCTCTCGCCGAAAGTCCAAGGCGCTCCATGGCGGTTTTGAGTAAGGATTTGCCGGCTTCATTGATCTGACAAACTTCCTTGACCATGTGTGAGGGCATCATCGCATTGCAGAATACCTCCGGATTATTTTCAAATCGGAGCCGTTGAAGTTCCCGACCTTGGATCACCCGCTCCCGAATGGCCTTACTGGACTCACTTTTCCGGGTAGAGGTCATCTCGTCAAACTTCACCGGAGTCACTTCCACATGTAGATCGATCCGGTCGAGCAGTGGACCACTGACCTTGTTGAGGTAGCGCTGCACGATCCCGGGACCA
>CALRRX020000235.1:0-5796 GCA_943370675.1 Reyranella massiliensis 521
AAAGCCGCTTCTGCTCCTGTAGTAGCCGCCGCTGCCCCTGCATTGGGTCAAGAAAGCTTCAGAGAGGAAAAAGTATCTCAGATGCGTAAAACGATTGCCAAGCGATTGGCAGAAAGTAAGTTTGGTGCACCTCACTTCTACTTGACCATGGAAATCAACATGGACAAGGCAATTGAAGCAAGAAAGAGTATGAACGAGTTTTCTTCTGTGAAAATCTCTTTCAACGACATGGTGATCAAGGCTGCTGCGGCTGCTTTGCGTCAGCATCCAAAAGTAAACTCTAGCTGGTTGGGTGACAAAATCAGATACAATGACCATATCCATATCGGTATGGCCGTAGCAGTGGAGGAAGGTCTTCTAGTACCGGTGATTCGTTTTGCAGATCATCTTTCCCTATCTCAAATCTCCAATCAGGCGAAGACACTTGGCGGAAAAGCCAAGAACAAAGAGCTCCAGCCTAAAGATTGGGAAGGTAATACCTTCACCATTTCCAACTTGGGAATGTTTGGCATTGAGGAGTTTACCGCCATTATCAATCCGCCTGATGCCTGTATCTTGGCAGTAGGAGGTATCAAAGAAACAGTGATCGTAAAAGACGGTCAGATGAAAATCGGAAATGTCATGAAAGTGACACTCAGCTGTGACCACAGAGTCGTGGATGGTGCAGTTGGTTCGGCTTTCCTTCAGACCTTGAAAGGCTTACTAGAAGATCCGGTCAGAATCCTGATCTAATTCATACCTGCCAAAAAGTCCTGTCCTGATAGCTATTGGGACAGGACTTTTGCTTTTGTATGGTTCTTGAGGAGTGAGTTAGTAAGTTATTGGAAAATAGTTAATAGTCTTGCCGATCAACTATTTGACAAGAACTTCTAAGACAACTAACTGATTTCTTAATAACTTATACCTAATAACCAATAACTAGCCACAAATGGAAAAAATCAAATCAACCACTGTCGTTGCCATACGCCACAATGGTGAAGTAGTCATAGGTGCAGATGGTCAGGCGACTTTGGGAAATACAGTTGCCAAGAGTACGGTAAAGAAAATCAGAGTATTGCAAGGTGGGAAAATCGTGACAGGATTTGCCGGTTCCACCGCCGATGCATTTACCTTACTTGAAAAGTTTGAGGAAAAGCTTGGTGCTTTTGGAAATAATATGAAGCGTGCTGCCGTCGAATTAGCGAAAGAATGGCGAATGGATCGTATGCTGAGTCGATTGGAAGCCATGATGATCGTTGCAGACAAAGATGATATTTTGATCATTTCAGGGACGGGTGATGTGATCGAGCCCGATATGGAAATAGCCACTATCGGTTCAGGAAGCATGTTTGCCCAGTCAGCTGCGAGAGCGATGAAGAAATTTGCTCCAAATCTCACTGCTGAAGAAATGGTGAGAGAAAGTCTTCACATCGCTGCTGATGTCTGCATCTATACCAATCATAATCTGGTAATCGAAAAAGTGAAAGCCTGATTTCCTGATCAAAATCATACCCAAAGCCGGAAAAGAATTCCGGCTTTTTTTGTGTTTCACAAAACCTGAAGTGGTTTTTGGGTGTTATTCAAATGAATTATCTCATTCCGATGGAAACACCTACTGTCAAAAAGACAAGCAAAAAAGATTACCGCAAACTGATTTTGGAAGGGTTTGTCAACCATGTGCTGGAACATGGAGCGCAACCAGCCTCAGTGTTCAAGTTTGCCAAAGAATTGAAAATGAAAGAGGAGGAGTTTTACACGTACTATACCTCTTTTGAAGCGATTAAGTCAGCCATTTGGGTGTCAATTTACGATACCACTTTAGAGACCATTGAATCTCAGGAAGTATTCAAAGAATACAGTGCCAGAGAGAAGTTTCTGAGCTTTCTTTTCACCTGGATTGAAGAGTTGAAGAAAAACAGATCTTACCTCTTGAGTTTGTACTCAGACAAGGGTCAGTCTTTTAAATCCCTTCCGTTAGATACCAAGGAATTTAAAGAGAAGTTTAAGGACTTTGCTTCTGATATTATTCTAGAAGGAAAAGAAACTCAGGAAATTGCCACTAGGCCATTTATTACCGAAAAATACGACGAAGCACTCTGGATTCAGGTAGCTTTTGTTTTTAGATATTGGCTGGATGACCGTAGTCCGAGATTTGAAAAAACCGATGCGGCGATAGAAAAATCGGTCAACTTGGCGTTTGATCTGATGGGAAAAAGCGCACTCGATACCTTCTTGGATTTCGCCAAGTTTCTCTACCAAAACAAATAATCCATGTCTGGCAAAGTAAAAGAGCAGGAGGCCATTCCGGTTTCCAAAGTGCAGCGGGCTGCCAAATTCATTTCCACAGGAGCTAAGGTTGGAGGGAACTACGTCAAGCATTACGCAAAGAAAATCGTCAATCCCTCTCTCGACAAAGAGGAATTGCATCAAAATAACGCCTCAGATATCTACAATTCTCTTAGCGAGCTAAAAGGTTCTGCCTTAAAAGTAGCTCAGATGATGTCAATGGACAAGAATCTTTTGCCAAGAGCCTATCAGGATAAGTTTACCATGGCGCAGTATTCTGCTCCGCCATTGTCTTATCCGCTGGTTGTGAAGACATTTCAAAAGTATTTCACCAAGACCCCTGAGCAGCTGTTCGATACCTTTACCCGATCTGCGGTAAATGCTGCTTCTATCGGTCAGGTGCATCAGGCTACCAAAAACGGCCAAACTCTGGCAGTAAAAATCCAATATCCTGGTGTAGCCGATTCTGTGAGTTCAGATTTGAAATTGGTCAGACCTTTTGCGCTCAGGCTTTTGAATATGAACGAGAAAGAGCTAGATCACTACATGGAAGAGGTAGAGGAAAGGCTCGTAGAGGAGACGGATTACCATCTGGAAGTGGAGCGCTCACGTGAAATTTCATCGGCATGTGCTCATATTCCGAATCTGAAATTTCCAAAATACTATGACGACTGGAGTTCGGAGCGGATCATCACGATGGACTGGATTTCTGGTAAGCACATCAAGGAATGGATGGATACCAATCCCAGCCAAAAGCTAAAGAACCAAGTCGGTCAGGCACTTTGGGATTTTTACCATCACCAAGTGCATAACCTGAAGCAAGTGCACGCCGATCCTCATCCAGGTAACTTCATCATCGAACCAGACGGTACTTTAGGTATCATTGACTTTGGCTGTGTGAAGGTGATTCCAGAGGATTTTTATCAGGGTTATTTTGCACTGATCAAGAAAGAATTGGTCATGAAAGAAGAAGAACTCAATCAGGTGTTCTATGCTTTGGACTTCATCTCAGATAAGGACACAGAAGTAGAAAAAACTTATTTCAAAGGAGTGTTTAAAGAGATGATATCCTTGTTGGGTAAACCGTTCCATGCGGATCGATTCGACTTTGCGGACGACAGCTATTTCGAGCAGATTTTCCTTTTGGGTGATCGAATCTCCAATGATAAGATGTTTAGAAAATCTCGTCAAGCCCGTGGTTCTCGTCATGGTCTTTATATCAACAGAACTTACTTCGGATTGTATAATCTACTCAATCAGCTACAGGCGGAAGTGGATACGACCAAGCCGGAGTGGTTGAAGTAATCAATCAGTTTAGTGAATATGAAAGTCCTCGATTTTATCGGGGATTTTTTTTGAGTGTACATTGCCACAGATGCACAGATGGATATTCAAAAAAATAATAGAATTAAGGTTCTATCAAGGGTACTAAGATTTTGAAACTGCCTTAATCTTTAGATGTTCGTAACCTTAATTTTTTTGTAGCTGATCATTTTGAACCATTCAGGAAATGAAGAGAATTAAGGATTTTTTTCTCAGGAAATAGTTTGGTTTAGGTTTCGATTCCATACTTCCCTCACCTTAATGCCCTTAATTTCTTAATGTTTAAACAAAAAAAGAGGCCGATTAGGCCTCTTTTGGTATTATTTGGAGTAAGTAACCCGATAGATGCAGTTGGCCATATCATCGGAGATCAGCAAGCTTCCGTCGGGAAGTTCCTGCACGTCCACCGGTCTTCCCCACACATCTTGAGTTGCAGGATTTAGCCAACCTGAAGCAAAGACTTCCTGGCCGGTCACTTTTCCACTGGCATCGATTTTTGCTAATACCACTTCGTAGCCTGACTTTTTGCTTCGGTTCCAACTGCCATGCTTGGCGATGATGGCGTTGTTTTTATAGGTTGCAGGGAACATTCCGCCCTGATAGAATCGCATTCCAAGTGGGGCGGTATGGGCTCCCATTTTTGCCGCAGGCGCTACATAGGCTGATGCATCCTTCCCTTTACTTCCAAATTCAGGATCCTTAACTGTGCCGGCATGCCAATATGGATAGCCGAAGTGTTGACCTTTTGCAGTCGCCCGATTGAGTTCGCAGTCAGGCACATCATCGCCCATCATGTCACGGCCATTGTCGGTAAACCAGAGTTCTTTACTTTGTGGATGCCAAGCAAACCCCACGGTATTTCTTACGCCCTGTGCATATACTTCGGGTTTTGCGCCAGGTTTAGTTACGTCTAAGCGCGTGATGCTGGCGTAGATCGGGTTTTCTTTTTCGCAGATGTTGCAAGGAGCTCCAACAGGCACATAAAGCATTCCATCTGGACCAAAGGCGATAAACTTCCAGCCGTGGTGTCCATCAGTTGGATAACCATCAAAAACCACTTCATATTTTGGAGTGGTCAGGTTGTTTTTGATGTCTTTGAAGCGAAGGATTCGGTTGACCTCAGCAACATACAGGTCACCATTTTTGTAGGCTACACCATTTGGCATACGAAGCCCTTCTGCCAAAATGAACTTGTAATCGGCTTTACCATCTGCGTTTTCATCCACCAGGGCATAGACATTTTTCTCCTGACGATTTCCAACGAACACAATCCCATTGTCAGAAATAGCCATAGAGCGTGCATTGGTCACATCCGCTGCCCAAACGCTGATTTTGAAACCTGCTGGAAGTTTGATTTGGTCGAGTTTGACATCGGCTTTGGCGCTTCGGATGTCTTTTTTATTGTTTCCTGGGGAAGTGGAAACAGGGGAAAGCTTTCCCTGACAACTGGCATTTAGGGATAGAAATCCCAAGGCGAGTGAAAAAGCAATGGGTTTGAGGTAATTCATGGGTTTCGAGTTTTTGTAAAAATAAGCTAATACTTCCCATAATGTTTTGCCAGAGCAAGTGGATAAGCGGGGCAATGGTTATTTTTGTGACATGTTATCGATTAGTAATCTTTCCTATTTCATCGGCGGACGAGCCCTTTACGAAAATGCCAACCTACATATCAAGCCCAAAGACAAAATCGGTCTGGTAGGTCAAAACGGTACTGGCAAGTCTACTTTACTAAAAATCATCAACGGAGATTACCAAGCCACAACCGGCGAGGTGCAAAAAGCGAAGGATTGTACCATAGGGTTTTTGAATCAGGATTTGCTGTCCTATCAGTCCGATGAAAGTATTCTGAATGTGGCTTTGGCTGCATTCAAGGAAACGTTGGCACTTCAGGATGAAATCGATAAGGTACTCAAGCAGATGGAGACAGATTATTCTGATGAAGTGATCAATCGACTGGCTTACCTTCAGGATCGGTTTGAATCCAATGAAGGCTACACGATCAAAGCTAAAGCTGAGGAAGTTTTAGAAGGAATTGGTTTTCAGACTGCCGATCTTCAAAAACCACTTCGCCAATTTTCAGGAGGCTGGAGGATGCGAGTGATGCTTGCCAAACTGCTTTTGGAGAAGCCTTCCTTGCTGATGCTTGACGAACCCACCAACCACCTGGACTTACCTTCGATCCAGTGGGTGGAGAATTACCTGAAAAAC
>CALRRX020000236.1:0-5787 GCA_943370675.1 Reyranella massiliensis 521
AAGCTGATGGCTGAAGATTTCAAATTTCAAGGCGTCATTCGCAGAAGAATCACTGCAGAACAATTTTCAGATGCAGTGGCTGAGATTGCTGCTCCTTTATTTGATTCAGTCGAAGTAAAATTCCGCCCATATCAATTAATCCCCGAAGCCAAAACCAATCTTAGTTTTGCCAGAGCATCTTTGGTAGCAAACAATGAATTTCTGAAAGCGCTTGGCCGGCCCAACCGGGAAATAGTCTCCACTAACCGGGATTCACAGGCAAGTTTACTTCAGGCTTTGGAACTCAGCAATGGGGAAAAGCTGAACAAATCTCTAGTCAAAGGAGGTGAAAAATGGGCCACAGTCTTTGCCGATCCGGTGGTATTGACAGAAAATTTGTACGCCAAAGCCTTACTCCGAAAACCAAGTCCCCAAGAACTGGAAGTCGCTAGGAAAGCCCTAGGCACCAAGCCCCAACCAGCGGCTGTCCAAGATTTGCTTTGGGCTGTGTTCCTTTTACCTGAATTTCAATTGATTTATTGATGAGAAAAACTAAGGCCAATACTTCAGGTTGAATATTCGGTTCTGTCTTTATCCATTGGCTGGAAGACAGAAGACCGAAGACAGTAGAAAACCCTTCGGTCTTCCATCTTCGGTCTTCCAGCCCACCTTGTTGGATATCATTCTAAAATTCTGAATTCTTCGGAAAGTGAAAAAAAAGTACTATAACCCATGAAAACTCTCCAAACCCGACGCGACTTCCTCAAGAAAACCAGTGCAGCAGCCATCGCCACCATGGGCATGGGTGCGCCTTTGGCTGGCTTGCTTTCTTCCTGCGAAAGCAAAATCCCCACGACTGCCGACTCGGTGATTTTACTTTTCATGGCGGGAGGAATGGCTCATACAGAGACCTTTGACCCGAAGAAATTCACCCCCTTCCGCAAAGGGATGGAGGCAAAAGAAGTACTAAGCACATTTCCCTCGATTCCGACAAAATTGGATGGCATTTTCCTTTCAGAAGGATTGGAAAACATCGCTTCGGTTTTGGATAAAGGAACTTTAATTCGGTCCTACCAAGCTGCGGACTTAGGACACATCTTGCACACCAGACATCAATACCATTTCCACACGTGTTACGAACCGCCACAATCCGTAGTCGTACCCCATTTGGGAAGCTGGATCGCCAAAGAAAAAGGCCCACTTAATCCGGTCATTCCTCCCTTTATCAATATCGGACAGCGGTTTACCGTAGGAGAAGGAGAAGAGCTCAAAGCTTTTCACAGCGCCGGATTTTTAGGTTCGGAGTATGGACCATTCTTGATTCCAGATCCTTCTGCAGGATTAGAAGCGGTGAGACCTCCCGTGGGAATGGACTACAAGCGATTTGAAGGTAGAAATCAGCTTTACAATGACCTCATTTCGGCAAGTCCCATGGGAGAATTTGGATCGGATTACCAAAAAGAGTCCCTCAAGCGATCCATGGAACAGGCCTACATGCTCCTCAATTCCCCTGAGGCGAAAGCGTTTGACCTGAGTCAGGAACCCAAAGAAAGCTACGACACATACAATACCGGTAGATTTGGGCTAGGTTGTCTCTTGGCAAAACGGTTGGTGGATCAAGGTGCCCGCTACATCACGGTGACCACAGAGTACGAACCGTTTTTCGGTTGGGACACCCATGACAACGGTCATACCCGTCTCACCGATATGAAAAAACTGATCGACGGCCCGATTGCCCAATTGATCAAAGACTTGGATCAAAGTGGAAAACTCGATCGCACGATGGTCATTATTGCCAGTGAATTCAGCCGTGACATGCTGATGGAAGGTCGGCCAGACTTGAAAGTTCAAGACCAAGTGGAAGTGCCAGACATCATCGAAGACATGAAAAACTACGGGATGCACCGTCATTTTACCGACGGATGCTCAGTCCTAATGTTTGGTGGGGGAATCAAAAGAGGGCATGTCTTTGGAAAAACTGCAGACGAACGCCCATGCAAAACCATCGAAAACCCAATCAAAATCGACAGCATTCACCAGACGATATACCATGCCTTGGGCATTCCTCCGGACAAAAACTATGAAATAGAGAAGCGGCCGTTCTATACCACACCGGATGGTCATGGGAAGGTGGAATTTGGGCTATTGGGTTGATTTCTGACCTTGAAAAGTAGAATTCATCCGAGATTTTAAGGAGCGATTAAGACTAAAAGATTGATAATCTATGGGTTTGATAGGAAATTGATTTTTTTCACCAAACCACTTTTAAACATTTTACATCCTTTTCAGTCTAATGATCGTTATTTTAATCTCAAGTTTTTATAAACCAAAACAATCAAACTTATGAAACTGATTACCACGTTGATTTTGAGTGTAGCTGCTGCTTTTACGCTAGCTGAAAATCCTGCACCAGCCACGGTAAACAAAGCGGAAAGCCAAGTTCGCTGGGAAGCCTCTAAAGTGACCGGAACTCACTGGGGCTACGTTCCGATCAAAAATGCCGCACTTGATGTAAAAGGCGGTAAAATTACCGGCGGTTCCTTTGACATGGACATGGTAAACCTGACCGTGGAAGACCTTACTGATCCAAAATCCAAAGGCAACCTAACGAATCACCTGAAGTCGGATGACTTTTTCTCAGTAGAAAAATTCAACACCGCTACCTTCAAAATCACCAGCGCCAAAACAACCAATGGTTCTGATTACACCATTGCAGGTACCTTGACCATCAAAGGCATCAGTCAACCGATCACTTTCCCTGCAAAAGCTTCAGTGGCAGGTGGCAAAATGACTGCAACTGGCCAGATCACGTTCGACCGTACCAAGTTTGACATCAAATACAGATCAGGAAGCTATTTCGAAGATTTGGCTGACAAAATGATCTACGACGAAGTGAAGCTCGATGTGAAATTGGTAGCTACCGTTTGATCAATCGATTTTAAAAATGAAAAAACTAGGCCTGGATGTAACTCCAGGCCTTTTTTATATTCATTAAACTCAATTTAATAATCTTCCAATTCTTCACAAATCAAACTTCACCGTCAGCAAGCCATACCTCGGCTGCACCAAGTATGAAAAAGTACTGATTAGGTTTTCATTGAAACTGTCTCTGCGAATAGCCCGCGTATCAAACAAGTTCCACACCGAGGCTTTGAATTCCCAAGGGCTGGACTTTTTCCGGTACATCAAAAAGGTATTCAAGAAATCAAAGTCACTTCGCGTAGAAGCCGCCTGATTGAGGTAAGTATTGTATGTGTAATCTGCTTTGAGCTTTAAGCCCTTGATGATATCCAGATCAATTTCCAGCTTGGGGCTGTGAGTGGAAAAGGTGTTTTCCACAGGGCCGGACAAATACCTATTGACCATGAAAGAATAGCCCAAATCCACCTCAAGTACCTTGAAAAAGGTAGTCGTCAAGCGGGTATCGTAGGTTTGAGAAAACTGCTGATTCTGCGCAGGTCGGTCGTCCAATATCAGATTGGTAGAAAAAGCGTTCCATCTGCCTCCCAGTTCAAATTTCAGTCTATTCAATGCCTTATCCATGCGAAAGTCTCCGTTTAGCGTCTCATTCACAGGCTGAATATTGATCAGAGAAAGCAGTCGATTGATTCCTGTAAAGTCTGTGGTCGTGGTGATCTCGTTTCGCTTTCGCTGGTAATTCAGATTCCCAAATAAGGTAAGTCCAGAAAATAGATCGAAATGGGTATAGCTCAAGGTTTGGGTATCAAAAATACCATTATCCAGCGCACGATTTCCCTGAAAAACCGCATTGTAATCCTGTAAAACCAAGCCTTGGGCGAGCTTTTGAATATCCATAAAATTGGCCTCTGTCTGGAATCGGTAAGTTAGCGAGCGATTGGATTTGATGTCCCACTTGGCATACATGGCAGGCAAAGCCACAACCTTACTATAGTCCAACTCAGCTGTCAGCTGCTGGTCTCTCCAAGCAAATCGATGAAGGTAAAGAGCTGGACTTAACACCACTTTTTTCCATTTGGTCTTCCAAGTGGTCCCTAGGTACATATCCTGCAATCCAAACTCATTGTCATTTTTGAAGGCCTCAAAAGGCTGGTTAGAATCCTCCTGCCGCAATGCTCCGGTTAGGCTTTGAGAAAAGTTTTGAAAACCCAGCGACCAATTGAGGTGGTTGGTAGGATTGAGGATGTAATAGTAGTTGAATGCGCCCTCCAAGGTATTAGACCTCAATTCCTGAGATTGAAACAGGCGATACGTCTGGGCATCAGGAATCGTGTAAAGTCCCAAAAGTGGCCTAAGGTTGGTTTGCAGGTCGAAGAGCGGATCGGCAAACTTACTTTCCCAGTTGACCTCCGTGGAAAACACATGTCGCTCACTCGGTGCATGAAACCACTCCAGTTTTTGCTGGAAAGAATATGGAGTTCGGGTATTCTGCGAGGCGATGTTTTGGAGATTTTGTCCAAAATCAGACACTAGCTCATTGCGGTTGGCGATCTCAGAAATCTTCCCAAAGAGGCTGTATTTAAGATAGGTTTCGTCTTTGGGCGTATAGGTCAGTGTGTACTTTCCTAACGCGGATTTATTTTCTACCTGACTGATTGAGTTTAGCTTTTCCTGCACATTATCACCCAGATTGAGATAGGTGCGGAGGGAATTGCTTCCCAGTTCGTTTTCAGAAGCAGATGCGATCAAAAAGCCAGTATGTCTCCACTTTTTACTTGGCGTGTAATTAAGATTCAACGCACTGAGGTGGGTCTTGAGTTGGGCGGCATTCGTGCGGTCCGCCAGAGGAATCCCGAGATCATCCCCATTCATCTGAACCCGAGAACCTGCGCGACCTCCCAAACCACTCATTCCACCGCTAAAGCGAAAATAATCGCTAAGCGTGAAGGTCTGCTCCCCGACATTGTTGCTGCCTCCAATCAAGTTAACATTCAGCTTCGGTGCATAGTAAAATACGTTGGCGTGTCCGAGATAGCGTTTTTGGGGTCCTGCGCCAGCTTCTAAGTCTCCGAAAACCATGTTCTTTTTTCCGTCTTTCAGCTGAATGTTCAAAGCAAGTTTCTCGTCATTGTCCAAGCCTCGGATCGGAGAAATTTCATTGAAATTTTTCAGGACCTGTACACGATCTACGGCATTTGCAGGAAGATTTTTGGTAGCGAGTTTGGTGTTTCCATCAAAAAACTTCTTTCCATCTACGAGCACTTCATCGACCTTTTTGCCCTGCACTTTCACATCACCATTTTCATCCACCTGAAAACCCGGCAGCTTCTCCAAGACGTCTCCAAGTTTTCGCTCTGTACCTGTCGTAAAGGCATCCGTCTTATAGGTCAGCGTATCGCCCTTCATCGTGACTGGCATTTCTGAGACGACTTCAACCAGTCCCAACTCGGTATCACTTTGCTGCAATTTGATCTGAAATGACACCTCGGAATCCCATTCTTTGACTGGCATTTCAAACTGACGATAGCCTACAAAGGACACACGAAGAAGGTATTCTGTTCCTGGCACTAGGGTAATTTTAAACCGACCCTCTCCATTGGAGATGCCAAAGCCCCCGATCTTCTGCGTGCTTTGGTTGATGGCCACTACATTGGCATAGGGAATCGGACGACTGAGTGAGTCGAGCACTTGCCCGATCAGAGGCTTACCCTGCCCGAAAGCCGAAAGGGCACATCCTAGAAAAAAGGCAATAAGAATCAGTCTTTTGGAAAAAGGCATAGTTGGTTTAGTCTTCTTAAGTTGGAAAGTGGCAAGGTTGTAAAGAGGCTTTGACTCTGTCCATCCTCTTATAATTCGTAAATCGAAAATGGACGGGGCTTAGACTTCCCG
>CALRRX020000237.1:0-5755 GCA_943370675.1 Reyranella massiliensis 521
CATACATCACCGCTTCCTTTTCAAAGCCCAAAGGCTGACTGGATACATAACGCAACTGCGCTTGAAGGACAAGGACCAAAATGATAAAGGCGATGGAAGAAGAAAACTGTAGGACAGTGAGATTTTTTCTCAAAAAGACTCCCAAAGAAAAGCCTGTAGACACCGCCCTTTCCCCCTTGATAGCCCTCACCGGCTGATAGGAAGATAGGATCAAAGCAGGATAAATTCCGGATAAAACCGTCAGAATCAAAGGAAATAGCGCATAAAACAATAAGTTAGACACCTGTAGGTATTCGACCGCAAATCCACTTGGCAGATAGCTGCTAAACAGATTTCTGATCAACTCGGCCAAAGCTAGTCCGATCAAACCCGCTGAAAGCACCATCAAATAAGTCTCTACCAAAAACTGATAAATCAACTCCCATCTTCTGCCCCCTAGCGTCTTTCGTATTCCCACCTCTTTGCTGCGACCGATGGCCATGGCTGTTTCCAGATTGACAAAGTTGAGGGTAGCCAACACCAGAATAATCAGTCCGATGTAAACCAATCCGTTTAAAAAAACTTTGGAAACAGAAGTACCTGAGTAGGTTTCCCCAAAGTGCATTTCTGCCAAAGGCTCCGCTATAAAGGTGGTAGAAGCTTGATCATCCTTGTCAAAATTTTTATCCACGATGGCAGCCAGAGAAGCTTCAAGCTGATTTTTATCCGACCCTTTTTCCAGCTTCACAAATAGCTGAGAACTGGAGTTGACATTGCCCCAATGATGAAGGCCATACCATTCCTTTTGTTCCTCGGTCTGAATGGTGGCATAGGAAATAAAGTCCCTGAAAATAAAGTCTGAATTTTCGGTGTAATCCTCCACTACTCCCGTGACTTGTGCCCTGATCGTATCGGCATCGATCCAAACCAATTCTTTGCCCAAAGCATCCAAAGGCTGTACGCCCGGAAAATATTTCTCCAAATTGCTTTGGGTAATGACTGCCGAGAGCGGCTTCTCAAGGGCTGTGGCGGGATTGCCGGCAAGCCATTTTCTGGGGAAAATCTGAAAGAATCCAGGATCTGCGAACGTGACTACATTGGATCTTCCCAAGACCCGATTTCCCTCAGGCACCATAGTCAATACCTCATACAAGGTGTAGATTCTTCCTTTGGTCTCGATAAATGAAATCTCCGAGTCAATCACTTCTCCCAATGGCCCGTTGGAACCGGGCGTGGGATAACTTTCTCCCATATCCCACTGGGTCAAGGTATTGATTCGAAAGATCCTTTCCCGATCCGGATGAAATTGGTCAAAACTATACGCATGCCAGATGACATTGAAAATGAAAAAAACGATCGAAATGCCCAAGGACAAGCCAAGAATATGGATCGAGGTCCGGAGCTTATTTCGGAGCAGGTTTCGAAGGGCGATTTTGAAGTAGTTTTTGAGCATTTTGGTAGGAAGTTGGGAAGTGGGAAGGTTGGAAGTAATTGAAATCTGAAATCTAAACCCTATCTAAACAGGTACGTGGGTAATTTTCTCCGCGTGAATCGCAGATGATTAAATATCCAGTTGCTTTTTTCGGGCTTTGATCAGGTCTTGAATTTCAAGTCGGTCACCGTCTTTGAATGTCTCATCGATTTCGAAAAGCAGGTATTGCTTCCCTTTTTCCTTGAAAAACACCTTCTGCCCATAGCCCAGCGTGACACCGCTGTCCGACAAAGGGTTGAGGTTGGGATTCATCACACCAGGGATGATAAGGGGAATACTGGTCACAGAGCCATTGTGAAAAGTCAGACTGACTCCATTGCTGTCCTTGGCTGGAGCAACATAACCCTGAGCCGTCTGATACTGAACTTCGACAGGCGAGTTGGATTCATTGGTCAGGACCAAAATAGCATCACCCTCCACAAGAACCTTTTCTCTGGAGCTTTTGGACATCCCAAATCCACGGACAAAACTCCGGTCGCTCACTCGCTCCACCCGAACAGCTACTCCTGCTTGAGCAGAGGTTTGAAGGGCGACTTCAGTGACTTGATCGGAAGAAAAACGCAAGCGGACTTCTTGTCCGGCAGCAAGGGTAACGTGTTCCTCTGGCCCTGCGATTAGAGGAGAAAAAAGCACAAGGGCGATAAACGTAAGGATTTTCATGGTCGTATTGGTTTAGATTTGGCATAGCTATTTCCACTTCTGTGCCACAGCACACACCGCCCCAAAGGCTTTAAATGCTACTTTTTACCGTAAAGAGAAAATATCCCGAACAAAATTGTCCGATATCGGTCGAGAATAAGTTGTAAAAATATCAACTGCTTGCCCCAGGTTTATCAAACATTCCACCTTGGACATTGTCGAAAAAAAACCGGCACATGAAGTGCCGGCTAGTAATCAAATTGGACCTATAATCTCATTTACTTCTTGATCACGCTGGAGGAGCCGCTGCTTGAGATGCTTTTTTCGGCTGGATTGCCACGGTAATAGACATTGCCGGAACCGGAAGATCCTACTATCAGGCTTTGTTCTACTGTTATTGAAGTTTCACCCGAGCCAGATTTCCCGATTTTGACGGATTGAGCTATCAGATCCATTCCTTCAAAATCTCCTGAGCCCGACTGGCCAATAGTCAAATCATCAACCCGACCTCCGCCAACACGGATTTCACCCGAACCACTCATTCCCACTGCCAATCGCTCGGCGTTGATTTGTCGGGTTTCGATCACTCCAGAACCTGAAGAACCAAGTGTAAACTCACTTGCTCCAAAATCAGACATCAGCTTTACACTTCCGGAACCTGAGACTCCCACAGACTCGAGTTCTCGGACAGTGATGAATACGCTAAGGTCTACATTCCAGTAGTTGCCCTTTTCGAGCTTGATTTCAAGTTTTCCACCTCGGACTTCGGTGATCACTTTTGACAAGTCCAAGGAGGAAGACTCCAATTTGATCTCGTCTTTACTGCCTTTGGTGATGGTCACATCCCAACTTCCGCCAGTTTCCACTTTGGTGAAAGTCCCAGGGGTGCGGGTTTCGGATTTTTGAGCCTGGGCAGTTACTACCACTGCCATAAAAAGCAGGAGAGTCAGGAGGATTGGTGTACTTTTCATTAGTAGTTGAATTTAGGTTAGTATTGATTTTTCACGAATGGTGCCAGAGTAAAAAATGGCCAAAAACGCAGATTTCGAAGGTTTGAAAAACATTTCATGTCCGAAATGCGATGAACTTGGTCGCATACGGACAATCCGATTTCCACATCACTTATTGACGACTTAGAAGAGATGCCATAACTTCCACAAAGGTTGCATCCAAATAAAAAAACGCCCCTCCGAAATATGGAGGAGCGACAGAGGTAGGGGCTTTTTTTCTAATCAAATCCAATTCCTCATTCCCAATTTTACTCAGACTTAATGGCCTGCACTGGATTACTACGAACTGCTCTGATGGACTGTAAAGTGACCGTAATCAAGGCGATCCCCAAAATCAACGCAGCCGCCAAAGGGATAAACCACCACTCAAAATCAATCCGGTAGGCATACCCTTCTAGCCAATCCTTCATAAACCAATAGGCCAGCGCTGATCCAATCACTATCGAGACGAAGACAACCAAGATAAACTCGCGATTGATCACTTGAAGAACATGAAATGTCGAGGCACCCAGTACTTTTCTGATTCCAATTTCCTTGGTCTTTTGCTCCGCCACGTGGGCCGAAAGTCCAAGCAACCCCAGACAAGAAATCAAAATCGTCAGGATACTGAAATATTGCGCGAGATCACGCAGTCGGATATCATCCTGGTACATGCGGGCGTAGTTCTCATCCATAAAACGGTACTCGAAAGGAAACTCAGGGTTAAGTTCCTCGGCGACAGATTGGATAAAGCCTAGTGTAGCCTCCATTTCACCGGGTTTTACCCGAACAAATGAATTGAAGCCAAACGAGGGGTTCAGCACAAAAAAGACCGGTTCGATGATCTCATGAAAGGTTTGAAAGTGAAAATTCTCGACGACTCCGGTAATTTGCCTCACTTCATCCCCTATCGAAATGGTCCTGAGATTGGGATCTTTCTGAGTGATGATTTCCAAGGCACGACGATTTACAATCACGGATTGGATAGAGTCTGCACCTTTTTCCCTAGAGAAATCCGAACCCTCGATCAGCTCCATACCCAGCGTTTCCACAAAATCATAATCCACAAAAAACCGCTCAAAAAGTGCATTGAACTCGGGATCTTTACCTTCCCAATTGATATCACCCGTATTGCTGCTCCTCCCGATTAGATTATGTGTGGTCCGAGTGACCGATTCGATGTTGGGATTAGACTCCAGTCGGGATTTTAGAATTTCATATTTCCCAAATAGTTCTCCATCTAATCCCACTAGGATCAATTGGTCTTTTTCATAGCCCAAGTCCTGATCCAGTGCATAATTGATCTGACGAAAGATCACCAAAGTGGAGACAATCAATCCTGTAGCGAGCACAAACTGGAACAATACCAGCCCTTTCCTTGCCAAGACCACCGAATGGCTGCCCTTTACATGATTTTTGAAAACAGAAACAACCTTGGTGGCCGAAAGGTAAAAGGCAGGATAGCTTCCAGCCACTAAACCTGTCATCGCCAAAACCCCGATCAACTGAAGCCAAAACGTCCATTGTGAGAAAGGGATTTCCAGTATTTTTCCTGTCAGGTTATTGAAAATTGGAAGCGTGATCTGAACTAGGACCAAGGCTAGCAGCCCTGAAAAAAAGGTAATCAAAAGCGACTCACTTAGGAATTGGTAGATGAGAGAAAATTTATCAGCTCCGGAAACCTTCCTAACCCCTACCTCTTTTGCCCGCTTTTGAGATTTGGCAGTGGAGAGGTTCATAAAATTGATACAGGCTATCAGTAGGATAAAAATCCCAATGATGGCAAAAAGCTTGACCGTTTTGATTCGGCCTTCTTGCAGTTTTCCGTCTTTCCAAGAGCCATGGAGATGCATTTCGGTTTGAGGAAATACAAACAATTTGGCATTGCTCCACTCATTTCTATCAAGAATAAAATTTTGGATAGACTTTGAAAACTTCTCCGAGTCCGTACCTGCCTTCAACTTGACTACGGTACTTGGACCTGCATTTCCCCAGTGTTTTAGCCACTCATTGTATGGCTTTTCAAACATGACCTGATACGGCAAAATGTACTCAAACTTACCTTGGAAGTTGCTTTTCAAATCAGCCAGCACTCCATGCACCAGGTAAAGCTCCCGTCCGTCATTGGACACCATCTCGACCGACTCGCCGATGACGTCTGTCTTACCAAAGAGCTTGATCGCAGCCGACTCCGTCAAAACGATATGGGATTTATCCGTGAGTGCTTTCTCCGGATCGCCATACACAAAAGGATGCTGAAAAATCTGGAGGTAATCCGCTCCCGCATAAAAGCCGGTGAGTTTTACCTTCTTTTCCCCAGAGACAAACAGGTGAACTTCGTCCCAAGAATAGGTAGCGGCTTTTTCCACTTCGGCAAGGTTTTCCTTCATGGTTTCGGCGAGGATCCCGGGAGTTGATGTAGTAGTGAAAATATCTGCACCGTAGGACTGATGCTCCAGCACCTGGTACGCTTGATCGATTTCAGGGAGTCCTTTTCCGACTTCAAATTCACTCTTGATCCAAAGGCCGATCAAAATAGCCGCCCAAAGGCCAAGCGAAAGTCCAAGGGTATTTATCAAAAAGGTGAGCTTATGCTTGGCAAAGCCACGAAATGCGATTTTTAGGTAGTTGGTTAGCATATAGTTGGGAAGTATGG
>CALRRX020000238.1:0-5751 GCA_943370675.1 Reyranella massiliensis 521
GGAAGGTATGGTGGTAGTCAATATCGATGATTACATTGCCGAGATCAAAGATTAAAAAGTCAACATCAGGTAGATTTTTCATTCGCAACGCAGGTTGTGTATATGAACTCAAATATGTAACATTGCAGTCCCAAAACCAAGGTAAAAGGCTTTCAAAGGCTTTAAATTCAGGTTTTCAGGGCCCATAGCTCAGTCGGTTAGAGCATTTGACTCATAATCAAAGGGTCGCTGGTTCGAGCCCAGCTGGGCCCACAGACAAAAGCCTTCAGAGTCAGTTCTGAGGGCTTTTTTGATTTTCACAGTGGCAACTCTCATAAGCCAATGGGCTTCTTTTGGATTTTATCCATTCTACTCCGACCTTTCGAATAGATCTAGTCGCTAATCCTTTTCCCATGAGGCATTTTCTATTCCTGCTTTTTTTCTTGGTTGGGAACCATGCTTTTGCCCAAGTCACCAACTCTGGATTGATGAACACCAGCTCCGGAGAGCAACTGGGAAACTTAAATATCGGCGCGTACATCGATGCCTATTTTGGCTATGATTTCAGCCGCCCTGCTTCTGGCGATGTATCCTATTTTGTTTCGTCCAATAGGCATAATGAAGCCAACATCAATTTAGCCTTCTTAGACGTAAGGTATGCTTCCGAGCGTGTTAGAGGCAGGTTCGTTCCCGGATTTGGCACCTACATGAATGCTAACTATGCGAATGAAAAGGGTTCGCTCAAAAACCTGGTAGAGGCATCAGTTGGCTATCGGATCAGCAAATCCAAGGACATTTGGGTAGACTTTGGAATATTGGGCTCCCCCTATACCAATGAAAGTGCAGTCAGCCGCGACCACTTGATGTACACCAGGAGCTTTGCCCCAGAGTATGTCCCCTACTACCTCTCTGGCTTAAAAGTTTCCATGCCCCTTTCGGACAAATTCACCGCCTACCTGTATTTACTCAACGGTTGGCAGCAAATACAAGATCAAAACAAGGGTAAAGCGATAGGCACCCAGCTGGAATACAGACCGGACGGCAAAAACCTAATCAACTGGAATACTTACTTCGGTGATGAAAGATCGTCCAATAGACCAAACGATCGCTTGAGAGCATTCAGTGACCTCTATTGGATTCATGACAGTGGAAAATGGGACTTCACCAGCTGCCTGTATGGAGGATTCCAAAACAACCTGATCGATAGGTTCAACGATCAGGTTTTTTGGTGGCAGGCCAACTTTATTGCTCGGTACACTTTTACAGAAAAAATTTCCCTCTCCGGACGGATGGAATATTTCTCCGATCCCAATGCCATTCAGATCGCATCGGAGACTATAACTCCAAAATTCAGCGCATTCAGCAAGGGGCTTTGCCTCAACTTTTTCCCTACCTCCAACCTCCTAATGAGACTGGAAGGCAGGTATTTTTATTCAGGTGATGACGTCTTTACTAATGCAAATCAGGAAGCCGATTCCCGCAAATTATGGCTGGTCAGTAACGTCACATTTTCTTTCTAAACTTTACCAGTTAGGATAAAATCCAAAAGGCATTACTGCCTTCCCTTTAATGATCACACAAGCTTAGAATCTCTTTTTCAAGAACTTTTCCAAATCCTGATTGGAGCCGAACAACACCAAAATCTCGTTTTCCTTGAGTACCATGTCTGGAGTGGCAATACCATGTACCCGTTCCATAGTTTCGCTTTTTCCCAACACGCTTTTCACTTCTTCTTTTTTAATGGTAGTCAGGACGAGCAAGTTAAACTTTTGGCGAAAGCCGATCTCTTTGATCGATTTTCCTACATACTCTTCCGGCACTTTAGCTTCTATGATGCTAAACTCTTCGCTGAGCTCAAAGGAATCCACCACATTCTTGATGCAAAGCTTCTTCGCCATTCTTTCGGCTGTTTCCTCCTCGGGGTGGACGATTTCATCTACCCCCAAGGCGTGTAAAACGCGCTCATGAAGCGGATTGATCGCTCGACTGATGAGTCGTTTGACCTGTTGATTTTTGAAAAGAGCGGTGGCCATGATATTGGCTCCTTGATCCTCTCCGATCGCAACGATGACCACGTCGGTATCTTTGAGCGGCAGTCCCGTGACCGTAAACTCATCCATGGCATCCATGCAGATCGTATGGGAAATTTTCTCCTTAAACTGATCCACCTTTTCCATGCGGGAATCGATCCCGATGACTTCATTGCCCGAAGCAGTCAGCTTCATAGCCAGTGAGGATCCAAAGTTCCCCAATCCCACAATGATATATTTCATGTGTTTATTTTTTGATTTTTTATGGTCACATAGCCTGTCCCGATTTTTCATCGGGAAAATGCCCTGAAAAATGATCCTCAGGTACGAGAATTTTTCCTAATGGGCATTTCATAAGTTCTTTAGTTTTCCTGATCAGTTAATAACGATCTCCTCGGTAGGATACCTGTAATTTTTATAGCGCACCTTTTTGAATACAGCGATCAAAAGGGAAAGCATACTGACTCTACCCACAAACATGATCACTGTTAATATAAGTTTACTGGCTTCCGAGAGACTGGCGGTAATTCCCAAACTCAAACCCACGGTACTGAAGGCCGAAAAACATTCAAATCCAATCTGAATCAGACTTTTATCCTCGTCGAAAACAGAAATCAACACGATTCCAAATCCAATCACTATCAGGGACAACGAAATCGTCGCGAATGCCCTCCGAACCGAAATGTCTGCAATCTCTCTTCGGTATAATTCGATTTTGCTTTTACCTCTTGCCAAGCTGATAATATTCAAAGTCGCAATTGCAAAGGTGCTTGTCTTAATACCACCACCAGTAGATGCGGGAGAAGCACCAATCCACATCAATAGAAAAACAATCATCGTAGTAGGAAAGAGCATGGCCGACATATCAATGGTATTGAATCCGGCAGTCCTTGGTGTGGTCGCACCAAATAGTGCGGTCACGACTTTGCCAAATCCTTGATGCTCAGCCATGGTATTGTGGTATTCCAAGGCAAAAAATGCCAAAAACCCGACGACCGTAATACTGATGGTGGTGACCAACGTGATACGGCTGTTTAGATTGAGAACCCAAGGTCGATGCGGGGCTTTGAACCTGCCAAAAGAAAGGACTGTCCTGACCTTGTACCGAAGAAATCGGATAATATTATCCACAATGGGGAATCCCAATCCTCCAAGCACAAAAGTCAAAATGATGACGATTTGCAGAAAGTAGTTGAATCGAAAATCCAACTCATAAAGTCCGCTGGGAAGCGTGGAAAATCCTGCGTTGCAAAAGGCGGATATGGAATGAAATACCGCGAAGAAAATCTTCCTGGACTCTGAGGGGAAAAAGGTCGAATCCAAACTGGAATAAATAAGAATGGCTGATACCAACTCAATTCCAAAGGTGATCAGAAGGATGGATTTGATGATGGAAAATACCTCTCCCAGCTTATTGGAATTGGTCATATCACTGAGTGCCAATTGATTTTCATAGGTGGAGCCTCCCTTGAAAAAGTAGCTGAAATAACTGGCGAAAGTCAAAATACCCAAGCCTCCGATTTGAATTAGCAATAAGATCACCACCTGGCCAAAATCGGTGAAGTAACTCCCCGTATCCACCACGATCAACCCTGTCACGCACACTGCACTAGTTGATGTAAAAAGGGCATCCACAAAGGATAACCCACCGACTGTTGCTCGGGGAGTCATCAGCAAGAATGCACCAAAGAATATAATCAGGATAAAACTGGAAACGAACAATTGGGCGGGATTAAGTACAGCTCTTTTGTAATTAACTCTGACCTCCGAAGCCTCCCTGATAAATGTGGTCAAAACTGCCAATTGAACCCAGATAGGGTTTTCCAAGATCAAATCAGTCTCAAAAGGTACTCCAACAAACAGGTAGAGGTAAAACACCCAGAGGGAAAACGCCACAGATACAAAATCAAAGATCAGTACGCTTCGTTTGGGGAAAATCTTCTTAGAAATATACCTTCCTAGGGTAGAGATCAACCCAAACCCCAAGACGACAAAGTAAAACCCGTCAAAAATATCCTGGTAAAACGAGTTTTGGTTAAATCCAAAGTCTGCGATCAACGCAAACAAACCAAGAAGACTCATCAAGAGAGCCAATCGGCTAAGCCATTTCATGCTCGAATTCATTGACCAAATGTTCATCTTCTCTTATTCATTTGCAATAAAAAACGAGATTATTTGAAAGTATGGGAATCAAATCCTTATCTGATTGTAAAGAATACAAGTACCAAATCGACTGGTAAGGACAGATAGCACTTACTGCTCAAAAGCCTATGTGGGTAAAAAAGCTGTTCTGACCTTGCTTGTTTCTTGCCCCACCTCAGTCCACGCAAAGTAGACCATCTCTCCATGAATTTCTAGTTGCGGAAAACCGCTTTTCCTGCTTGGATCTATCGTGGTGATGGTGATTGGAATCCCCATGTTCCCCTCATGATTCACGCGAGCGGCTTTCACATAGGTTTGATCTCCTTCTGATTCCATCCAAGAGACTACGCCCGACTGCTCATCCAATAGCGCCACATCCACCCTGCCGATAACGCCAGTAGAATCCACTTCAATGGGTTTGGAGAAAGTAGCTCCTGAATCGCCGGAAAAAGCAAATTTGACTTTAGGCTCAGAATTAGCCGCAGTAAACCAACCCACCAGTACCGTACTTCCTTTTGCGGCCACTTTAGGTCCATTGACTGGACAGCCGGCAATCTCCCAACTATCGGCATGGATGACGCGAGGTTCTGTCCATTTGCCATTGACTAAGCGGGTGATCGCTATGTCACGGATTTCTTTATCTGATCGGTTTCGATAGACGACCACCGGACCCAAATCAGTCAAGGCACTGCTTGTTTGACAGCAATCGCAGGTCTTGGCATCGAGCAGTTCATCCCATAGAACTTTGCCATCCAATCCCACCTCAGCTGCCCTAATACTCATGGCACCCCTTCCATGTCCTGAGTGGTCGTGTCCACCCCCTCCGGTATTTCGGCCATCCAGCCAAGAAACAAAAAAAGAAGAATCCGAATAGGGCATCGACGACACAAATCCATGCTCTGTCTCTGTACTATCCGTATGTAACGGAAGCCCATTACTCCAAGTGGTCTCGCCTGTTGGCAAAACACTCAGCTTGACATCGTAGGAAAAGGTGGCTGGAGCCGATTTTTGAAGAATGTGGCTCAAGAGATTTCCCTTGTTTTCTACGATAGCAGGAAAGTCAGCCCAGTTGACAAACCAATTTTGTCCCTGAGTAATCAATTCTGGCGCAGACCATTTTTCATCTTTTAAGCGTGCATAAGACAGCACCGCCAGGGAATCAGTTGGCTTACTCACCCAAGAAATCAATAACTCAGAACCTGAAAAAAGTGAGGGCAAAGCAGCATTTTCCCCTGCGGGAAATTCTATTTCCTGAACCTCATAGACTTTTGGTTTTTCGGCTTGGCAAGAGGCCAACACCCAAGTCATCAAGACCAATTGGGCGATTGTTCTCATGGTTTTTCGGTGACAAGTTGATCGATGGAAGAGACTTCAGCCCACTTCAGCTGACCGGCATGTCGGTAGACTTCCTTTCCCTCCTTATCCAAAATAATCGTGGTAGGAAGGGCGTAAATCTCAAAATCAGCCAGGCTTCCGGCCTTCATTCGAATCAACTCCAGTCCCGTTTGGTGCTTCTTTTGAAAGGCATCAATCCGCTCCAAATCCTCATCAGAGGCAAGGATAAACTGGACATTTTCTGTATCCAATTTAGGCAAAGCGC
>CALRRX020000239.1:0-5744 GCA_943370675.1 Reyranella massiliensis 521
ACATCTCCTCCGGTCATGGTGACAAGCTGGAGGAAAATGTTAAGTAGATTTTCGAAGGTGTTTTTCTCCGGGTCTTGGGGCGGGACGTATTGGGTAAAGCGGAAGCCTTTCATTCGTTGGAGATTAGATTCAAGAAGCAAGAGACAAGATGGGTTGCAAGTAGCTGGTATCTAGTATCAAGTATTTGAATAATTGGTTTTGTTGAGGGTTTAACAAAGTGAGGGGCTACTGAGTTTAGTATTCCTTATAAAATCCGGGGAAAAGATGCAAAACTATCACAGCGCAGTAGGAATCGTGACGGGAGTGTTGATCCTGTTTGTCACCTTGATTCAGTTTAATATCGCACAGGTGCTGATTTGGGCGATTTTTTTGGCAGGGCCATTTTTGATCTTATGGATGGTTTGGGCCGTTTTGGAAGCGCCGGTGGAGATCAAGGAAACTTTTGAGGAGCAGTGGTATCAGGATCGATCTGATCTCAAAAGAGTGGAATAATCTTTAAATTTCGGCCATGACCCCAGCCGAAAAACACACCCAAGTCCTGAAATCCACCGCCAAGCGATTGGGATTTGACTTTTGCGGTATTGCCAAGGCGGAGTTTTTGGAATCGGAAGCACCCCGATTGGAAGAGTGGCTCAATCGAAACTATCAGGGGAAAATGGCCTATATGGCCAATCACTTTGACAAAAGACTCGATCCCACCAAACTCGTCGAAGGTGCCAAAACAGTAGTTTCTCTCATCTTTAACTACTATCCCGAAAAGCAGCTTCCTCATCGGCCTGATGACATCAAACTGGCCAAATACGCTTACGGGACAGATTATCACGAGGTGATTCGAGCTAAATTGACCGAGTTTTTGGAAGTCCTACAGGAAGAAGTTGGTGAAATCAATGGGCGGTCCTTTGTGGATTCGGCACCTGTCATGGAGCGGCAATGGGCACAGCGGGCTGGATTGGGTTGGATCGGGAAAAACAGTCTGCTTCTCAACCGGCAGATGGGGAGTTTTTTCTTTTTGGCCGAACTGATTATTGACTTGGAAGCCACTCCGGATACTCCATTTGCGAAAGATTACTGCGGTACCTGCACCGCCTGCATTGATGCCTGCCCGACAGATGCAATCGTGCAACCGGAGGTGATTGATGCGTCAAAATGCATTTCTTATTTAACCATCGAACTCAAAGAAGCTATCCCAAATGAATTTGCCGGAAAAATGGAAAACTGGGTCTTTGGCTGCGATATCTGTCAGGATGTTTGTCCCTGGAACCGATTTTCGAGACCTCATCAGGAACCTGATTTTAAGCCTAAGGACGAACTGGCCCAATTCACTAACCGGGAATGGATCGAACTTACAGAGGAGACTTTCAACCGCGTTTTTTCTAAATCTGCCGTGAAGCGAACCAAGTTTTCGGGAATCAAACGGAATGTGGATTTTTTGAAAAAGTGAGTTAGAAATTGATGTGAGTGAGGACACTCACACTGGCATCTTAGCAATGACTTACCAAGCTTTAAAAAGCCTTTAAGCTAATATCTAAACTACTGACAGAGTGGGTCAAAGCGCCCATGGAAATGTAATCTACCCCGCATTCTGCGACCGCAGCTAGTGTTTCCTCGGTGATTCCACCAGATGCCTCAGTGCTATATTTACCATTAATCATGCGGACAGCTTCTCGCATCGTGGCGTAGTCCATGTTGTCCAACATGATGTAATCGATTCCTCCGACTTCCAGCACCTCCTTGACTTCATCAAGATTTCGGGTTTCAATTTCGATCTTAAGATTTAGCCCATTCTCGGCGAGGTACTTTTTGGTGCGAGTGATCGCTTCTCGAATTCCACCTGCAAAATCCACATGATTGTCTTTTAACATGACCATGTCGTACAAGGCAAAGCGATGATTCACACCTCCCCCAATATGAACTGCCCATTTTTCCATCAATCGAAAATTGGGCGTGGTCTTGCGGGTATCCATCAAGCGCGCCTTCGTGTGAAGGATCAGTTGGGTAAGTAGATGAGTCTTGGTCGCGATGGCACTCATGCGCTGCATGCAATTGAGAACCAGCCTTTCGGCAGATAAAATTGATGCAGAGGAGCCGGAAACAATCAAACCGATATCTCCCGGATTGACTTGGTCTCCATCTTTCTTCAAAAACTCAACTTGAAGTCTAGGGTCAACGGCAGAAAAAATCAGACCTGCCAACTCGACTCCGGCTAAGATTCCTTTGTCTTTGATAATCAACCTGGCTTTGCCTTGCTTTTCCATGGGAATAGAGGCCAACGAAGAAAAATCTCCCGGTCCAATATCCTCGCTCAATGCTGAGCTTATGAAATTATGTAAGGCCTCTGGAGTCAAATAAGCTGGTTTCATGAAGCAAAAATAGCCTTTTTGACGGGCTTGAAACCGAAAACCTTTTTAGAAAACTAGCTTTTCACAAAGTCTAGCCCATAAATTCTGAAGGAACTTTCTACTTGGGATACTTTGATAAACACTTTGTAAGAACTCTGTCCCGAAGCATATTCACCGATGTAGGTACTTACACTGCTTTGATTTTCATTTTTGAAAACCAACGAAAAATCAAGAGGTGGGTTTTTTTTGAAAAAGTCTTTGAGAACTATTTCTGCTTGATTTCTGGAATATTCTCCTTGTTGACCGTTGATATTCAGCGAGATGGTTGGGTTAAAAAATCTGGCAAGTTCACTGCTGGACCCATCCTGAATAGCCGAGATGATCGGATCAATCTGGGAGACCGAGACACTTTCCACTGAGGGTGAAAACCAAAAAAGGAAGAATAAGATCAGGTTAATCTTGAGCATCAACCCATTTTTGCAAATTCCAAGCCAAAAAATTTGTATTCAAAAGTTGTTTTAAATCCCCTGTAAAATTTCAAGACAAGATTTGCGTGATATCTTTTTGGGGGAAAGATTGGATCGAAAAGTAATATATTTGCCCCATGGATAAGAAAGTTTTATTGATGATTTTGGACGGTTGGGGCATCGCTACCAACCCTGCGGTTTCTGCAATTGACAAAGCAAAGACTCCTTTTGTAGATAGCCTTTACACCTAATATCCCCACGCCAAGCTCGAGGCATCCGGACTTGCCGTTGGTCTTCCAGAAGGACAAATGGGCAACTCTGAAGTGGGCCACATGAATATTGGCGCAGGACGTGTAGTCTATCAGGATCTGGTCAAAATCAATCAGGCTGTGAAACACGGAGAACTAAACACTCATCCTGTATTAGCGGCTGCATTTGAAAAAACAAAAGCCAACAAGAAAAAAGCTCACTTCATCGGACTCGTCTCTGATGGCGGTGTGCACGCACATATCGATCACCTCAAAGGCCTGTGTGATGCTGCCAAGCACCACGGAATGGAGCAGGTATTCATCCATGCCTTTACAGATGGTAGAGATACTGATCCGAAAGGCGGAATCAAATATTTGGCGGATCTTCAGGAGCACCTGAAAACCTCCGCTGGCAAAATCGCCTCTGTCATCGGAAGGTATTATTCCATGGATAGAGACAACCGCTGGGAGCGTGTCAAGCTAGCCTACGATGCCATGGTGCATGGTGAAGGAGAAAAGTCAAAAGACATCCTAGCCTCTATCAAAAAATCCTACGACAACAACGTCACTGACGAATTTATCCGTCCGATCATTCAGGCAGGTTCCAACAACAAGCCTATAGCTGTGATCGAAGAAGGTGACTTGGTGGTCTGTTTCAATTTCCGTACTGATCGGGGAAGAGAGATCACTCAAGTACTGACACAGCGGGATTTCGAGGATTACAACATGAAAAAGCTGAACCTCGACTATGTCACCTTTACCAGCTATGACGATACGTTTACTGGTGTTCAAGTTTTATTCGAAAAGGATAATTTGAACAATACACTAGGCGAAGTATTGGAAGGAGCAGGGAAAAAACAGATTCGAATCGCAGAAACTGAAAAGTATCCGCACGTGACCTTCTTCTTCTCAGGAGGCAGAGAAAAGGAATTTGAGGGGGAAAGCAGACTTCTATGTCCTTCACCAAAAGTCGCTACGTATGACCTCAAGCCTGAAATGAGTGCCTTTGAGATTGTGGCCAAAATCAATCCTGAACTCAAGAAAAAAAGTGCTGATTTCATCTGCCTCAATTTTGCCAATGCAGACATGGTAGGCCATACAGGAGACTTTGATGCAGCCGTAAAAGCCTGTGAGGCAGTTGATGCCTGTGCCCAAAGCGTGGTCACCACGGCCTTAGAAAATGGATACACTGTCATCGTCATTGCGGATCATGGTAATTCAGACATGATGATCAATGAAGACGGTACGCCAAATACAGCACACACAACCAATTTGGTTCCTTGCATACTAGTCGATAAAGAACAACTTCCGGTGAAAGACGGAAAATTGGGAGACTTGGCGCCAACCATTTTAAAATTGATGGGCGTGAATATCCCTGCTGAAATGACCGGAGATATCCTGTTACATTCATGAAAATCCTAAAATTCTCATTCTTGGGGCTGTTCATTTGGGCAGCCTTTTCCTGTACACCTTCGAGCAAAGAAAGTAAGCTCGAAAAATTACCCTACTTCGATGTGAAGAGTTTTCTCGACCTCGAAATCTCCAAACTGGATAGCATGACGGTCATTAAGACCTCCATGATCAACGGAGAAGAGCGTATCGAGGCGGTGGTTTATTCTATTCAGGATTGGAAAGAAGAGTTTGACTATTTCTATCAAGCAGATATCAATATTCCCTCTTTGGCGAGTTCCTATTCCACGGAAACTATCTCTGATTATTTGCTCCATCGCCTTTTACCTGATTCAAAAGGAAAGGTGAAAGAAATCAAGATCAGGTATTTTCAAAATTATCCTGCCTCTATCTCCTTTAAGATGAAAGAGGAAAATCTGTTTTTCTTATCCTCCACTATTGGTGAGCTCTATCTCAATCAATCCACGGGAAAATTAGACCATTACTTCATTGAGACGACGCAAAAGGTCATGTTTTTGAAACCTACTAATATAAAAATCTCAGGTCTACTGAAATAAGCAAAAAGGGCTCTCAGTTTAGTTGAGAGCCCTTTTTTTGATATATTATTTATCAAACATCGGAGGCCTCTTAGCTTGCCAATCGGTGTTTTCTTGGATGAGTCTTCCCAACATGATCAGCTTTTCCTCTTCGAAAAGATTTGCCAAGAGCGTGATGGAAGTCGGGCTTCCATTTGGTGCAAAGCCATTCGGAAGGCAGAGTGCTGGATGTCCGGTAAGGTTGGTGATCTGCAGCTGCTGACCAGCGAAAGAAGGTGTGACAATGACATCGTATTCTTTCATCAAGTCATGCATTTCCTTGATCAACAGACTTCGCTGTCGGCTCATTTGCACATATTCTACCGCAGGGATAAATCGGGCAGCTCGAAATAGATTCGGCCAGGCATTTCGATGCTGCGCGACCATCTGATCATCCAAATCCAATCGTGTCAACTCATCAAATGCCGCCGCTCCCTCCACCATTAGCATGGATACCAAAGGAGCAGCATTGATGGTGGTTTTGAGTTCTAGTGGGTGAAGCTCGATTCCCTGATTTTTCAGCACTTCCAAAACAGCCTGGTCATTTTGAATATTGGCTCGATTGCCTTCAAAAAACGGTTTGAAATAACCGACTTTGAGTTTTTTGACTTCGTTTTTTGCGGAGTAGTTGAAGGCTGCTGGGATCGTACTTGCATCCCTTTCATCCATGCCATTGATGATGGAAAGGACAATGGCATTGTCCAA
>CALRRX020000240.1:0-5734 GCA_943370675.1 Reyranella massiliensis 521
AAACGAGTCTGTTCAAAACCGCACCAATCTCAATGCTGGGACTTACACCGTCTGGATCACTGACTCTGAAGGAAGGGTACACCAGGAGCGGATTGTCATACAGCCACCTTTTCCATTGGTACTTAATCCAGTAGTGAAAAAGGATGCCACCTGTGGCTCTGGGAATGACGGATATGCCAAAATCAGTGTCAAAATCGGAAGAAACGACTACGACCCCGCAAAGCCTCCTTACCAAATCTCTTGGAGTAATGGACTTAAGGATGTTTGGGAGGCCAATAATCTTGCCCCCGGAACTTATGTAGTAAAAGTAGCTGACAAGTTTAACTGTGAAACAAGTATCTCTTTTGAGATTAAGTCTGGTTCCGCAGGAATGGCTGTGACTGAGTCTGTTCAAAATGTCACTTGTGCCTCACCAAACAGTGGAAGGATAAACCTCTCTGTCCAGGGTGGAGAAGCACCTTATACTTATCTATGGAGTAATGGGACAACTTCAAAAGACCTCACAGGAGTCTCGGCAGGGATCTATCAGGTATTGGTAAAAGATTCCAAAGGCTGCTCTTTTCAAGGATCCTACACTATCGCTTCTCCAAGTTCAATCCAACTTGGGGAAACCTTAACCATGCCTTCTTGTGGTACAATTGCCAATGGACAGATCAAATTGAACATTACCGGGGGAACCGCTCCTTATGTTTATCAATGGAGTAATGGCAGTACTCAGAATCAAATCCAAAACTTATCACCAGGAACGTATTCTGTGAAAGTCACCGATGCCTCTGGATGCAGTGTTGAGAAACAGTTTACTCTTAACAATCTCTCCTCTCTTTCCTTGGCTTCTTTTCAAAAACAAGACGTCACTTGCTTTGGTGACAACAGTGGTAAGATCGACCTCAATATTACAGGAGCTACCGGAGCGATTCAAGCAATCTGGTCCGATGGATCTACTGCCATCAACCGATCCAATCTAGTTCCGGGTACTTATTCCGTAATCCTAAAGGACCAGTATTGTGAGATCAACGCTAATTTCCAAATTCTTGGTCCTTCAGAAGCGTTAAGTGCTACAGGATCTGTACAAAATCCTTCTTGTTCAGGAAATGATGGAAAAATAACTCTAAATCCTAAGGGCGGAACCGCGCCTTATACTTACAGATGGAGTAATGGTGCAGTGACCAAAGATCTTAGTGGATTGGGACAAGGTAAATTTGTGGTCGATATTACCGATAAAAATGGATGTAAATTCCAAGCCTCCTTTGACCTGGTTTCTCCAATGCCTATTACCATTGAAGAGACTTTAAAGGATCCATCATGTGAAGGGAAATCAGACGGAACCATCACTCTGAAAATCACTGGCGGGAATGCACCTTATTCTTACCAATGGAGCAATGGGTCAACTCAGTCTTCTTTACAAAATGTGGTGGCAGGCACCTATAAAGTCAAAATAACCGATGCCACCGGCTGCTCAGTTGATAAGGAATATACTGTCAAAAACCTTTCAGCTCTTACTTTATCCTCTTTCCAAAAACAGGATGTGACTTGTTTTGGAGTCAACTCAGGTAAAATCGATCTTACCCTATCAGGGGCAACAGGGGCGATCCAAGTCAAATGGTCTGACGGATCTACCGCCACCAATAGAAGCAATCTTGCCCCCGGCAATTACTCTGTAATAATAAAAGATCAGCATTGCGAGATTAGCTCTAATTTCCAGATCACTGGTCCTCAAGAAGCCTTGGGTGCAGTTCTCAACCCGGTCAATCCATCTTGCTCTGGAAATGACGGCAAAATCACCTTAACCCCTAAGGGCGGAACCGCTCCTTTTACTTATAAGTGGAGTAATGGTTCTGTAACCAAAGACCTGAATGGTCTTGGCCAAGGTAACTATACCGTAGACATCACCGACAAAAACGGCTGTTCATTCCGCACCTCAGTCAACCTCGTTTCTCCTTTACCAATTACTATCGAAGAAACGCTCAAAGATCCATCTTGTGCAGGTAATGCTGATGGGGCCATTTCCCTCAAAATTTCTGGTGGTAATTCACCCTATACTTATCTCTGGACCAATGGATCTTCCCAGTCCTCTTTGCAAAATCTAGCAGCGGGTACTTATAAGGTGAAAATTACCGATGCCACTGGCTGCTCAGTAGAAAAGGAATACTCCGTGAAAAACCAATCACAATTGACTGTGACTATTTTGAAGGTAGACCCTGTGAGCTGCGGAGGAGGAAATGACGGAAGAATCGTGCTTGGCGTTTCCGGTGGAAAAGGAACTGTAAAGGTCAAATGGGAAGATGGCTTCACTGGACTTGAAAGAACCAATCTTAAATCAGGTACTTATAAAATACAGGTTTCTGATGAGAGCAATTGTGGAATTTCAAGCGAAGTAAAAGTAGAAGAAGCCAATCCGCTTCAGGCAAGGATCGAGAATGTCATCGAAATGGATTGTGACTTAGGACAGCTTAAAGGAAGAGCGTGGGTAGCCATCTCGGGCGGAAAAGCCCCCTATTCGATCAAATGGGAAAATAACAACCAATCAAGCAACGAAATCCAGTTTAACCAAAGCGGAGTTCTCAAAGTCACCGTTAAAGATGCACAGGGCTGCCAAACTGAATCACAGGTTCAAGTCACTTTCCCTGATTACAACTATCAAGGAGGAGCCAGGTTGAATTTTGAGTTCCGAAAGCTGGTCTTTAGTAGTGAGCCTGAGGTTTCTGTTGCAGAAGAAATCATCTTTGAGAGTCAAATATCACCTGAGTTTATTTCCTGGGAATGGGATTTTGGAGACGGAATGAAATCTCAAGACAGAAACCCTGTGCATGTGTATAAAACCGCAGGGACTTTCGAGGTCAAATTGACCGGGATGGATATATACGGCTGTTCGCTCAAAGAATTGAGTAAGGTTGTAGTGACTCAACCTGAGGAGATGATGGTCATTCCAAATGCCTTTTCTCCAAATGGAGATAACCTCAACGACTGCTTTATTCCGAAAATGAAAGGAATAAAGGAATTCACTTTGCAAGTGTTTAACATTTGGGGGGAAAAACTCTATGCAGGTTCAGGACTCGACATCATAGGCTGGGATGGTACCTACAAAGGTCAAATGGTTCCTGCAGGCAATTACATCTATAGAATCGACTATGTGAATTGGGAAGGGATTAAAAAATCTTCATCGGGTAATGTTACTCTAATCAGATAATTCTTAGCCTGTTTTTGATAAGTCATTTAGATGCCAGTTTTCGGACTGGCATTTTTTATATCCAAGTTTCTGCTTTTGAAAATATGTATTCTATTTTTTACATACATATTTTATTTAATAGAAACTATCCATGGAAGATTTCCTGATTTGAAAATAGATTATTACAAAACAACCATGTGATAAAAGTCACATATATATTTCCGCTATATAACTTTTTGATAGGTGACTTGGATCATCTCAAGAGAGGGAAAAGAAGATAGATTTTTTAGCAAATTCTCTCCAATATTTGGAAAATATCGAAGCAAAAACCCCTTAATTCTCATTTTTTTGAGGTTTTCGATTTTTTAACCCTGAATTTCACATACAGAAAAAATAATCATACAAACCAATATGTGTATATAACATACACTATTTTAAAATTGTCTTGAAGTGTATATAAAATGCACTCACAAACTCTATATACAATTAGGATATGTTATCTCTAATCTTTTATATTTCATTATAACATATAAGAAACAGCAACATCAAATAAGAAATAACAAAAAGCAAAAAAAAGATTCTGAAAACCTAACCAACAAAAAAAAGAGAATCAAAAGCAAATAAATAAACACAAAACACCAACCAAAACCCCGACCTAAAATGAACTCACTTAACGCCATCGGAAAAAGCCTCAAAGCCCTCGCAAGAGTGAGCAAGGCTCTTGCTTTGGCAGGGGTTGTTCTTTCATCTTTCAACGCCGCCTTAGCTCAGGATATCCAGTACTCACAGTTCTACGCAAATCCAATCTACTTGAACCCTGCTTTTGCAGGTAGTTCTGAAATGAGCAGAATGGGCGTCAACTACAGAAACCAGTGGCCTGGTCTTGACCAATCCATCAACTCTTACTCTGCTAGCTTCGATTCTTACCTTTTCAATATCAATTCTGGTGTAGGCTTGATCGTAAACAGATCTCAGCAAAGCCAATCCAACTTGAGCATCTCCGAAATCGGAGCAGCTTACTCTTACAGAGCTCGCCTTGGTTTCAGATCTTTCCTTAGAGTAGGTGGTCAAGTATCCTACATCGACCGTGACGCTTACTTTGGCAACTTGGTTTTCGGTAGCCAAATCGACGATATGAGCGGTAGCATCTCTGATTTCTCAGGAGAAAAACTTGGAGCCGATTTCAGACACCAATTTGTAGATTACTCTGCTGGTCTTCTTTTCAATAACGAGTCAGTTTGGTTCGGACTTTCTGCTCACCACTTGAGCCAGCCAAACATCTCCTTCTTGGACGGTCAAATGAGCCAGCTTCCTTTGAAAGTCTCTGCTCATGGTGGTGTGAAATTCGACCTTTCAAACGGTTACTCCAGAAACTTCATGAACAACAAAGTAGGATCCAGAGAACTGGTACTTGCCTTCAACTACAAAAACCAGGAGCCTTTCCAACAACTTGATCTAGGAGCTCAGCTTAACATCCAACCCCTTGTGATCGGTCTTTGGTACAGAGGTATCCCAGTAGTAGGCAGCGAAAACGTCCAACATGAATCCTTGATCGGCTTGGTTGGAATCTCCTTAGGAAACGGTCTAGACGTAGGATACAGCTACGACTACAACGTCTCCAACCTTGGTAACGCCAACAGCGCCGGTGCTCACGAGATCTCTATCAGATATTCCTTCTTGGCAGGCAACCAACAAGGTGCAGGTAGAAAGTCTTCCATGCCTTGCTTCAAATATTAAGAATCTAAACAATCACCCTCTCATAGGGCTTTACTTCGGTAAAGTCCTTTTTTTATGCCCAAAACTCTGCGCCTGATCCTCGGAGACCAGCTGAACCTTAATCACTCTTGGTTTGCAATACCGGACGATTCCGTCACCTATTTAATGATGGAGATGCGACAGGAAACCGATTATGTCCCCCACCATATTCAAAAGGTGGTCGGGTTCTTTTTTGCAATGAGGACATTTGCGGATTCGCTTCGCAAAACAGGGCATCAGGTTATTTATTACACGCTAGACGATCCTGAAAACCGACAAAACCTTAAAGACCAACTTGACTACCTGATCCAAAAGGAAGGTTTCGGTAGATTTGAATACCAGCTTCCTGATGAATACCGACTAGATCAGATTCTCAAAGAAGTCTGCGAAAGCTTACCTATTCCATCATTTGGGGTTGACACTGAGCACTTCCTTACTTCGAGGGAGTTTCTAAAAGACTTTTTCAAAGGAAAGAAAACCTACTTGATGGAGACCTTTTATCGGGAGATGCGAAAGAAGTACGATATCCTCATGGATGGGAAAGAACCACTCACTGGGCAGTGGAATTATGACCACGACAACCGGCAAGCCCTCAAAGACAAAAAACTGCTTAAAAAGCCTTTGCTTCACCCCAAAGTGGTCAAAGAAATCACTGAGATGATTCAAAAGGCCGGTGTAAAAACTATTGGAACGATCGATCCGGATCAGTTTCCATGGCCAGTTTCAAGGGAGGAAAGCTTGGAGATTTTGGACCACTTCTGTGAGAAGTTACTACCCAATTTCGGCGCGTACCAAGATGCCCTTACTACTTGG